>JAQGKG010000227.1 GCA_028290245.1 Devosia sp.
TGAACGGCCCCGATCTGCCCGATCCGACCATTCCGCTGCAGGCCCAGCATGGCGTCGACTATATCATCGATACGCTGATGGCTGCCGAGCCCGGCACCGTCACGCTTTGCACGCTCGGCCCGCTGACCAATATCGGCATGGCATTGGTCAAGCAGCCCGCCATCGCCGAGCGCATCCAGGAAATCGTCATGATGGGTGGCGCCTATTTCGAGGTCGGCAACATCACGCCCGCCGCCGAATTCAACATCTATGTCGATCCCGAAGCCGCCGATGTCGTGCTGCGCTGCGGCGCCCCCATCACCATGCTGCCGCTCGACGTCACCCACCAGATCCAGTCGACCCCCGAGCGCCTCGCCGCCATCAAGGCTATTGGCAACAAGTCCGGCGAGGCCGTCCACGCCATGCTGACCTTCTCGGAAACCTTCGACCTGCAGAAATACGGCTGGTCCGGCGCGCCCCTGCATGACCCCACCGTCATCGCCTACCTGCTGCAGCCGGACCTGTTCACCGGCCGCCACTGCAACGTAACCATCGAAACCGCCAGCGAACTCACCGTCGGCATGACCGTCACCGACTACTGGCACGTCACCGGCAAGGTCAAAAACGTCAACTACCTCCGCAACGGCAACGCCGACGGCTTCTACAAACTCCTAACCGAACGCCTGTCCCGCCTGCCCTGAGCCGCGATCCCGCGAAGCACACCGGCAGAGTTCCTCCCGCTATCAGGGGGAGGTTAGGTGGGGGTACCCGACAAGGACTCTTGCACACCCGCCACCTTGGCAAACTCACGTGCCAAGCCTAGTGTCCGGCTCCGAAAACTGAGGCTGTCGCCATGGACCCCATCACCCTCCTCACCTTCACCATCGCCTATGCCATCGCGGTCCTCGTCCCCGGTCCCGGCGTCGCGGCCGTGGTAGCCCGCGCACTCGGTGGCGGCTTCAAGGGCGCCTTTCCCATGGTGCTGGGAATCCTCGCCGGTGATCTGCTGTATTTCGTTTTCGCGGTGTTCGGCCTTGCGGCCATCGCCACCTACTTCGGCCCGATCTTCGTCGTCGTCCGCTGGGCCGGCGCGTCGTATCTGCTATACATCGCCTACAAGTTCTGGACTGCCCGCCCCGGTTCCGAACAGATGAGGCCCAAGAACGAGGATTGGCTGAAGACCTTCCTCGCCGGCTTCTCGCTGACCATGGGCAATCCCAAGACTATCGTCTTTTACCTGGCCATCCTGCCCACCGTCATCCCGCTCGACCAGATGAACCCCCTCGCCTTCGCGGAACTCACCTTCATCGTCGTCGTCGTCCTGTTGATCATCGGCTGCGGCTATGCCTGGCTCGCCTCCGCCGCCCGCGAAATGTTCCAGAGCGAACGCGCACTCGGCCGCCTCAACAAGACTGCCGGCGCCATGATGGCCACCGCCGCTGGCCTCGTGCTGTTTCAGCACTAGCTGCGCGGCGAATAGGTCTCGAGTAGCCATGCAATCATCGCCGACCTATCAACCAGTTCGGGATGCGCCGCCGGTCGCGCAAAACCATGCCGCGCCAGCGCAGCCGTCAGGGCTATAAACCGGTTCTGTGGGTTGACGACGGCGAGCGTGCTATCGGCGATTTGGTCCGCGAGGGTCTTGGACAGTCGTTTTGTCACGATGGCTCCAAAATGGGGACCATACTGTTAGCAGTGTGCTAAAGCTCAGCCTAGCTCCAGGCTCGAAATCCCGAACACCCGGTCCATGTCCAGTTTTGGTGCCGGCCCGCGATACATCCGCGTCGTCCGGAAGCCCGGCACAAACCCCAGCGTCTCCAGCCTGTCGAGGAAATTGGTCTGCCTAGCCGGCACATCTATCTGCACCGCACCCTCGACCCGCCCTAAAAGCTCCATTGCATCAATAACATCAGCCGCAAACAGCGGCCCCACCTTCTGCCCTTCCGTGCAGGCCCGAACCACCCCAAAGCCAGCCCTGGTACGCCAAGCCCGGTTCGGCGCCGCAATCCACTGCGTCAGAAACCCGTCTCGTGCCGCTGGAAAAACATCCATACCGCGCACGCCATCCAGGCTGTCGACCGGCGTCGCCAATGACGGCACTGCTAGCAAAGTGCCACTCATCCGCACCGTCTCATACGCCGCCACAAAACCCATGCTGGCATAGTTGGATTGCTGCTCTGGCACGCCATCCAGCCCCACGGTTCGTGAGCCGAGGTAGTGTATCCCGGCGTCCCAAACGGCACGCCCATGCCCCTGCCCGCGCCAGTCCGGATGGCAGATGTAAAGCCCGATGAAACCAAACTTTTCATCATAAGCCACGGCCGCAATCGCCGCGACCATCACGCCATCCACGAACGCACCCAGAAACCCATCCGGGTCCGCGGCCTGAAATGCCTTCGCATCCTCCAACCCCGGGTTCCAACCTTCAGCCGCGGCCCAGTCGAGCAGCGTCTGAATCCCGCCCAGATGCAGCACCCTGATAACCCTCATGCAGGCGCAAACTCCGACAGCGCCCCAATGTAAATCTTGCTCACTGGCGGCGCATACGTCCCGCGCTTGCTGGTACTCAACCCCAACCCCACCAGCGCCTCAGCCTGTTTGACCGCCGCGCCCACGCCATCTATCACCGGGATTCCAAATTCCCGGCTCAGCGTCCGCGCCAGGTCGGCCATACCGGCACAACCCAGCACAATCGCCTCGGCATTATCCTCATCAATCGCCCGCGCAATCTCGCTGCGCAGCTTGTCGCGCGCACCCGAATTGGGGTCTTCCAGCGACAGTACCGAAATATTGGCGGCCCTGATCTTCGCTCGCCCGGTCATCCCATAGCGATGCGACAACTCCTCGATCGGCACCCGCGAGCGTTCCATCGTCGTCACCACGGTAAACCGCTTGGCGATGAAACTCGCCGTCACCATTGCCGCCTCGCAAATGCCTATCACCGGTATCCGCGCCATGGCCCGCGCCGCGTCCAGCCCGGTATCGTCAAAACAGGCTATCACCGCCGCCTGCGCGCCCTCACGCTCTGCCCGGCCGATTTCCAGCAACAGCCCCGGCAGCGCAAACGCCTCGTCGTAATAGCCCTCGATAGAAACCGGCCCCATCGTCGAGGTCACCGCCACGATCTCGGTACCCGCCCCAGCAGCACCGCGCGCCGCATCGGCAATCGTCGCAGTCATGCTGGCGGTCGTATTGGGATTTATGACGGCAATACGGGTCATGCGCGTGCCCGCTTGCGGCCAATGAAGAGGATGATGCCGAGCGTCACGAGAATGACGAGAAACGAGAACAACGTCGTCACAGTACCCAGCGCATAGAGCACGGGCGTCGTGACATTGGTGGTCATGCCGTAGATTTCGAGCGGCAGCGTATTCGAACTGCCCGAGGTCATCAGCGTCCGCGCAAACTCATCATAGCTCAGCGAAAAGCCGAACAGCCCGACGCCGATCAAGCTGGGCGCGATCATCGGCAGCACCACATGATAAAATGTCTGCCACGAGCTGGCACCCAGATCGCGCGCCGCTTCCTCGTAGCTCGGCGAAAAACGGTTAAACACTGCGAACATGATCAGCACGCCGAAGGGCAGCGTCCAGGTCAGGTGTGCGCCGTAGCCGGAGCTGAACCAGTTCGGCCGCCAGCCCAATTGCTGGAACAGCACGCCGATGCCCAGCGATACGATGATCGAGGGTACGACCAGGCTGGCGACCGTCAGATAAAACAACGGGCTCGCCCCGATGAACTTGCGCCGAAACGCTAATCCCGCGAGCAGCGACACCAGCACGGTCGCCGCCATCACCATCAGACCTAGCATGAACGAGCGTCCGAAGCTGGCGCCGAAGTTGCCGACTGCCTGGGTCTCAAACAGGTTCTGAAACCAGCGGAACGACACGCCATTGAGCGGGAAGGTCAGCCCGCCGCGTGGCCCCTGGAAGCTGAGGATGAACACCGCGAACAGCGGCCCATAGAGGAACAGCACGAAGACGACGAAGAAAGCTGCAAGAAAGAAGAAAGAAGCTGGCCGCTTTTCTGCATGCATTCTCAAAGCTCCTTGCGAATGTCGACGATGCGCAAAATGCCCGCGACCATGAACAACACCAGCACCAGCAGCACGATGGCATTGGCCGCAGCCGCCGGATATTGCAGCAGCGACATCTGGTTACGCATCATCAGCGCCACCGAAGCGCTCTGTCCGCCGCTCATCACCTGTACGGTCGAGAAATCAGCCATAACCAGCGTCACGACGAAGATTGAACCGATCGCAATGCCCGGTTTGGCCAGCGGCAGGATGACGTTCCAGATCACCTGCCAGTCTTTCGCGCCCGCATCGCGAGCCGCCTCCACCAGTGATTTATCGATACGCATCATGGTGTTGAAGATCGGCGTCACCATGAACAGCGTGTAGAGATGCACCATGGCCAGCACCACCGCGAAGTCCGAATACAGCAGCCACTCCACCGGTTGATCGACGATCCCCGCCCCCACCAATCCGGAATTGATCAACCCATTCCGCCCCAGCACCGGGATCCAGGAGATCATGCGGATGATATTCGAGGTGAGGAACGGCACGGTGCAGACGAGGAACAGGATCATCTGCGTCGTAGCACTGCGGACGTGGAACGCCAGGAAATACGCGACCCAGAAGCCGATAAACGCCGTGATCGCCCACACCATGGCCGCGAATTTCAGCGTATTTCCATAGGTTTTCCAGGTGACCCAGGAGCCGAGCGTTTCGGCATAGTTGAAGGTCAAGAAGCCCGGATACATGCCGGCAAAATCATAGTCCCAGAAGCTGACGACCAGCAGCAGCAGGATCGGAATGGCGAGGAAAAAACCAAGGATAAGCAGCAGCGGCGTCGCCTGAATGTAGGGCGTAGCGCGTGCGAGTAGGTTGTTCATGCTGATCCTTCTCCTGCATTCGCAGTCGTCACCCTCCCCCTTGCGGGCTTGAGAGCGGCCCCCATGGGGCAAAATCGCTCCAGCGGAGCGATTTTAGTGAGCAAGGCCATGAGAGCTGCGCTCGAATGGCACGGTCAGGGTGGGGGTGGGTTGGCCCCAGTATCGGGGCTAAGCCACCCCCCACCTAGCCTCCCCCGTTGAGGGGGAGGTA
>JAQGKG010000236.1 GCA_028290245.1 Devosia sp.
GCAAGAAGACCGCCGTCGTCTCGACGATCAACGGTGACGCCAACGTGCCGTTCTACAAGGAACTCGCCAACCAGGGCATCAAGGCCGAAGACATTCCAGTCGTCGCCTTCTCGGTCGGCGAAGAAGAACTCGCTGGCTTCGACACCACCCCGCTGGTCGGTCACCTGGCTGCCTGGAACTACTTCCAGTCCGTCGATGTCCCCGTCAACGCTGAGTTCATCTCGGCCTGGCAGACATTCATGAAGGACCCCAAGAAGGTCACAAACGACCCGATGGAAGCGACCGTCATCGGATTCCACCTCTGGGTTGCGGCAGTCGAAAAGGCCGGCACCACCGATACCGATGCTGTCCTCGACGCCATCATCGGCCTCGAAACCCCGAACCTGACCGGTGGCATCGCCAAGATGCTCCCGAACCACCACATCACGAAGCCCGTGCTGATCGGTGAAATCCAGGCCGACGGCCAGTTTGAAGTCGTGTCGGAATCCGACCTCGTCCCCGGCGACGCATGGTCCGACTTCCTGCCTGAATCCAAGATGATCGAGGCCGATTGGACCGCTCCGATCTCCTGCGGCAATTACAATACCGAAACCAAGACCTGCGGCGGCGATACCGCCACTCCGTAATCAAGCTTGAACACCGGACGAAGGCGGCTCGCTGCCTTCGTCCCCACCTGCCAGACCAAACGCCGAGGCCAATGATGAACGCAGCCAGGTTGCTCCAGCGCATTGCGCTCTTCCTTGTCCTTTCCCTGACCATCGCTATCCCAGCCCATGCCCAGGTCGCTGATAGCGATCTCTCTCCGCTTGTCGATGCCCTCGCTCCCGGCAATTTCAAAGACCGCGAGGCCGCCATCGGCGTGCTCGTGTCCACCGAAGATCCTCGCGTCGTGCCGATCCTTGAAGTCCTGCTCGAAGGCGAATTGTATTTCGACGACGCCACCGGCAAGGTGGTCTTCACCTCCGCCCCTAGCGGCAAGGGCACGATTACCGATCCACTGACCGGCGCCGAGCTGCCCGCCATCACTGAGGATGGCCTCGATAAGGTCAAGGTCAACAACGGCCTCCGCCGCGTCATCCGCACCGCCATCGGCCAGATGACCCTGCTCAGCGACGACGCCGGCGTTCGCCGCTTCGCCGCCGAGTCTATCCTCCGCGATGCTGATCCCGCCCAGCTCGAACTGCTCGACAGCGCCATTGCCGCCGAAACCGATCCCAGCATCAAGCAGGTGATGGATCAGGCCCGTGCGGTCATTATGCTGAAAACGCCGGACGCTACGGTCGCCGACAAGACCGCCGCCGTTCCTGTGGTGCAGGCCATCGGCGGCCGCGACGCTCTCAACGTGCTGACTACCGCCTTTGCCAGCGCGCCTGCCGAACTGCAGCCCACCATTCAGACCGCCATCAACGGCCTGGCCCGTGATCGCGCCGTCTGGGACGTCGCACAAAACATCTGGTTCGGCATCTCCCTCGGTTCAGTGCTGTTGCTCGCGGCCATCGGCCTCGCCATCACCTTCGGCGTCATGGGCGTCATCAACATGGCGCATGGCGAAATGGTTATGCTCGGCGCCTACACGACCTTTGTGGTGCAGGAAATCATCCGCCAGAATTACCCGGGCCTGTTCGACTGGTCTCTAGCCATCGCCCTGCCCCTGGCCTTCCTCGTCACCGGCCTGATCGGCATCGCTATCGAGCGCGGCATCATCCGGTTCCTCTACGGCCGCCCCCTTGAAACGCTGCTGGCCACCTGGGGCATTTCGCTCATCATCCAGCAATCCGTGCAGCGCATCTTCAGCGCCAATATCCGCGAAGTCGGTAATCCAACCTGGATGTCCGGCTCCTTCGAACTCGGCGGCCTCGCCATCACCTGGAACCGCTTCTACATCGTCATCTTCGCGATCATCGTTTTTCTGTCGCTGCTGATGGTGCTCAAATACACCGCCATTGGCCTGCACATGCGCGCCGTCACGCAAAACCGCCGCATGGCCTCCGCCATGGGCATTCGCACCCCGCTGGTCGACGCCATGACCTTCGGCCTGGGCTCGGGCATCGCCGGCCTCGCCGGCGTCGCCCTCAGCCAGATCGGCAACGTTTCCCCGAACCTCGGCCAAGGCTACATCATCGATAGCTTCATGGTCGTGGTGTTCGGCGGCGTCGGCAATCTATGGGGCACGCTGGTCGGCGCCCTCACCCTTGGCATCGCCAACAAGTTCATCGAGCCCTATGCCGGCGCCGTCCTCGGCAAGATCATCATCCTCGTCCTCATCATCCTGTTCATACAGCGCCGTCCCCGCGGCCTCTTCGCGCTCAAGGGACGCTCGATCGAAGCATGATTACCCAAGCTCTGTTCCGCGCGCTCGACAAAAAGGCCATTTGGATCATCTTGATCCTTCTGGTCGTCGCCGTCGCCGTGCCCGCCTCAAATCTGCTGCTGCCGACCGGCCACCCGCTGCGCCTGCCAAATTACGTCGTGCCCCTCTTCGGAAAATACCTGACTTTCGCCATGCTGGCCCTGGCGCTCGATCTGGTCTGGGGCTATTGCGGCATTCTCTCGCTCGGCCACGGCGCCTTCTTC
>JAQGKG010000245.1 GCA_028290245.1 Devosia sp.
AGGTCGAAACGGGTGCCCTGGGGCTGGTCGATGAACACCAGCTTGCCACCGTGCGCCTCGGTAATTTCACGGGCGATGGCGAGGCCCAAGCCGGTGCCCCCTGCTCGGGCCGAGCCTTCGAAGGCGACGAAGAGCTTGTCGCGGGCGCGGGGCGGCAGGCCGGGGCCATTGTCGGATACGGTGATGGTGACGTTTTCGGCGTCTTCGCTGGCGGTGACAGAAACTTCGGGGTGCTCGATGGTGGCGGCGGCAGCTTCGAGGGCTTCGCGGGCGTTCTTGAGAAGATTGAGGAAGACCCGGCTGAACTGGCCGGAATCGAGGGTCAGCACCAGGTTTTCGGGCACGCCATTGACGAACACTACGCTGGGGTGTCCGGCCAATCGCGCATCGAAGGCCGCATCGTCGATTAACGAGCGCAGTGCGACCGGAGCGAGAACCGGCAGCGCGCTGGTCTCCCGGCCGTAGTCCAACACCGACTGGGCAAAGCCGATGGCCCTGTCAAGGGTGGTGACGAGGCGCGGCGCGAGCCGCTGCACCTTGGGATCATCGAGCGTCGCCACTTGATCGGACAGCAGTTGTGCCGAGGTCAGGGTGTTGCGCAGGTCGTGATTGATCTTGGCGACGGCGAGGCCCAGGTCAGCGAGATGGCGGCGCTGGCGCAGCATGGAGAAAAGGTCGGATTCCATGGCGGCCAGCTCGCGCTCGACGATGCCGATTTCGTCGCGGCGCCTAGAGGGAATGATGACGAGGCTGGCGTTTTCTGGGGCCTGCCGGAAGGCCAGGATGTTTTGGGTGAGGCGACGGACCGGATAAATGAACAAGTAGCTGGCCAGCAGATACAGCGCCATTGCGGTGATGGCGGCGATGCTCAGCGAGACGAAACCGATCTGGCGGGAGTAGGCCAACATTTCCTGGCGCAGCGGCCGCTCGGACATCAGCAGTTCGACAAGGCTTTGATCGACGTCGCCCTCGCCGACGATGCGCAGGGTGCGGCCGGGACCGGCAAACAATGTATCGACCGCCCCGACGATCAGCGTCATCAAATCGCGCTGCCGCATGTCGGCGGTGACCACGACATCGGGCGTTACCGGGTCGGCGAGTTCGATGAGCTGGCTCTGGCCCTCGCGGCGATAGACGATGGCATTTGCCCCCGCCGAGGTCAGCAGGCGATCGGTGAGATTGCGCGGCAACGCCATGACATCGGGCACGGCATCGAGCACACGCGCGGCCACCACGCCGACGCGCAGGCGGTCATCGAGCCAGCTGGCACGAAAATTGGCGACGGAGGGCAGATAGACCACGATCTCGACCAGAAGTATCACCGCCATGATGGTGGCGATGAGCTTGATCGAGAGGCCGGAGAACCGGCCTGGCAGTACGCTGCGTTCGGCTGTCATGTTTCAATCAATATAGGGAAACCGGGCGCGCGCGGAAGCCCCTCGAGGCTAGATCAGCGCGATAGGCGCGGCAGCCGTGTTCGCCATCCGCCGGGAGATGGATGCCGCGCCTGGAACTGGTCGGCAAGGTCGATCAATGCGGCGGCGGCGCTCGGTTGCGGCAGGGCGAGTTGTGCCAGATCGCCGAGCTTGAGGCCGTTGGACAATGCCAGTGCCAGCACGCCGATAATTTCGCCGGCACCATGACCGACAACGCCGGCTGCGCTGATGGTGCCTTTAGCATCGACGACCAGCTTGGCGGCGCCGTGCGGCAGGCTTTGGGCGCGGGCTGCGTCGTTCTCGGCTAGGTTGCTGCGCAGTACGAACTGGCCGGGGCGGAGGGTGGATGAAAGCGGTCCGAGCTGGGCCAAGGCCGGTTGGGTTTGAACCATCCGGGGCACGATAGCAGTATCGAGTCGGCCATTGCCGCGGCCGATCAGGCGGTTGATCAACAGGCTGGCTTGGCGCAGGCCGATATGTGGCGCGTCCGTGCCGGCGGCACCGTCGATGGCGGTTATGCGGCCATTGGAGGTCTGGCCATTGGGGCCGAGTTGTAGTTGGTCGGCACTGAGGCGGTTGCGCCTGAGTTGTGATGCGTCGAGCAGGCCGCCATCGAGATCGGGCGGCCGGCCCATGGCGACGAGAATGTGGGAGACGTCGAGATTGTCTTCGGTGTCGCCACGCTTGATGGCAATGCCGGTGCCTTGGCTGCGCGGGTTGTTGGCGGTTACTTCAGCGTCGTCGAGGATGACGAGGCCCTCCTCGCGCAGAGTGCGCAGCAGGATCGCAACCAGTTCGGGATCGAAACCCGGTAGCAGGCCGCCTTGGGGCACCAGCGTCACCATGGCGCCGAGCCGGCGATAAGCCTGGGCCAGCTCGAAGGCAGTAGGATCGCCACCGATGACCACTAGATGGCTGAGCTTGCGCAGGTTATCGCCGATGTTGTCGGGCGTGAAATAGTTGACCTGATCGAGGCCCGGTAAGGATGGAATCAGCGGCCGGGAGCCGGTAGTGAGCGCGAATTGGCGCGGCCGGATGCTCTGCTCGCCGCAGCGCAAAGTGTTGCGATCGAGGAAGGCCGCGTCGCCGGAGAGAACCGTGATGCCCAGGGCATTGAGGCGGTCGTCGGTATCGCGCGGTGCCATGGCATCGGCGATGGCGTCGGCGCGTTCGCTGATGGTGCGGAAATTGGGCTTGGGCTCGGCGTTGTTGAGGCCAAGGCTGCCGGCCGTGCGCAACGCCTGTGCCCGCTCGGCGCTGGCGTTGAAGGCCGCGCGGCGCAGGCTGCCGGCCGTCGGATCGTTGGCCTCGTCATTGGGGCGACGGAGCAGGACGACGTCCAAGCCTCGCTGCCGTGCCATGGTTGCGAGGGCAGTGCCAAGAGCGCCTGCGCCGATGACTCAAAGGTCAGGTTTCAATTAATCCGCCATGTCCGCCAACGGCTAGTTCGAATGCTGCTGGACTTATGAGCGGATATGGACTTGAAAACAACGGGGGACAGCGGGCAAGGAAGTGGCTGCTGCCGCGTTGACTTGAGGCCGAGTTTTCCCTATAGACGCCACCAACCCGTACCGTGGGCGCTAGCCGCTCTATGTGTGTCTGAAATTTCCTGCTTGTGCAGAGCCAAACTAGAGGAACCGTGCCCGGCGCGGTTTGATGTCATGAAACGTACTTATCAGCCGTCCCAGCTCGTGCGTGCCCGTCGCCACGGTTTCCGT
>JAQGKG010000457.1 GCA_028290245.1 Devosia sp.
TACACCGTTGAGTCGTTGACCATTCCAGATATCGATACCGAATTTGCCAGTGCGCCTGAACCGGTTGGCCATGTGACAGCCAGCGACATCAGCGCCGATAGCCTTTTCATCCCGGCTGGCGACACCATTCCGTCCGTGATGTTGCTGCAGCTCGTTGGCTCGCTAAGCAGCGGCCCAGTGGTTGTGACGCGCAACGGCGAGGAAGTGTTCTCGGTCGACAGCATGGAAGCCACCTCGACCTTCAATCCGTCGCAGGGCACTGCTGACCTGGTGGATCTGAGTTCTGCGCTGAACATCTCCGGCATTTCGCTCGATCTGTCGACCGTCGGCGAAGAGGACCCTTCGGCTGCGGCGACGATCGAGGCGCTCGGGCTGACCACTGTTACCGGCGACGTAACGCAGGATTTCGACTGGACGATGGCCGACGGCCACATGGTCTTGAACGAATTCCTGTTCGATTTCGCCGATGTCGGCGCGCTCGACCTGACGGCCGATTTCACCGGCTTGACCCCGGCCGTGCTTGACCAGCTTTATGCAATGCAGGCGGGCATGGCGACGACGGGCGATGCAGCGCCGACCGACGAGCAGGCCCAGGCACAGATGATGCAGGGCATGGCCATCATGCAAGGCGTCAATATCGTCAACACCTCGGTGCGCTATGACGACGCTTCGCTGGCCGGCAAGCTGCTCGACTATTTCGCCAAGCAGTCCGGCACGGATCGCGCCACGTTCGTCACCGGCCTCAAGGCGCAACTACCGCTGATGCTGGCCGGCAGCGGCATTCCGGCGCTGAACGACGTGGTCATCCCACCAGTCGAAGCTTTCCTCGACGATCCGCAGAGCCTCGAGATCAAGATTGCGCCGCCATCGCCGACCTCGCTGCTGGTGCTGATGGCCGCTGCCGCCAACCCGGCTGGCCTGATCACTGCGCTTGGTCTCGGCGTCGAAGCCAATATGGCTGCCGCCGAATAATTGCTCCCGGAGCGGCGTGTTTGCGCCGCTCCGGATTTCTTGTGGTGAAAAGTTCACCAATCAGCACTATATTGTGCCGACCATGAATCATATGTCTACCCTCGCTCCACGCAGCCTTAGCCATATTACCGATTGGGTGTTTGATCTCGACAACACCCTCTATCCGCGCACCTGTAACCTCTTTGCGCAGATCGATATCCGCATCACCAACTATGTGATGGATGTCACGCAGCTCGATTTCGACGCGGCGCGGACCTTGCAGAAGAGCTATTACCGAGACTTCGGCACCACGCTGAACGGGCTGATGACCCGCCACACCATCGATCCCGATCATTTCCTGAATAATGTCCACGCTATCGACTATGCGCCGGTCGATGCGCATCCGGACCTCGTCGAGGCTATTCGCGCCCTGCCAGGTCGCAAATTTATCCTGACCAATGGCGACGTCGGCCACGCCCGCTCAGTGCTGAAGCGCCTGGGTGGCGATGACCTGTTCGAGCATGTGCATGACATCCGCGCCATGACCTATGTGCCCAAGCCGCACAAGGCGGCCTATGACGGCTTCTTTGCGCTTCACGATATCGATCCGACCCGCGCCGTGATGTTCGACGACCTCGAAAAGAACCTCGTTGTGCCGCATGACGTCGGCATGTCGACCGTGCAGGTGGTGGCCGGCCCCGACTTCGTGCACGAGCAGGTCGACGCCTGGGAACTCGACCGCGCTATCGGGCCGCATGTGCATCACGTCACCGACGATCTGGCGAAGTTTTTGCGCGAACGGCCGTAGCTTTCTCGCGTTTCTGGATGCAATACCGGCGGCCACTTTTGCTGGAAACACTTTGGCTACATATTGTTCAGGTGCAGGATATTGCCGTCAGGATCCTTAAACCAGACCATTTTGTACGGCCCGCCTGAGTGGATGCCGTCCTTGTAATCCATGCCGGGATAATGTTCGAAGCTGACTCCCTTGGCCGTCAGGTCGGCAACGATGGTTTCTATCTCGTCGCCAACGCCCCAGACTGCGGCATTGGCCTGGTTGGTGCCGGCGAAGTCTGACTTGTAGACGACGAGCGTGGTGGCGCCGGTCTTGAACTGCATCACATTGTTGTCGCCCTTGACCATATCGAGCCGGAGCGTGTTGCCATAAAAATCCCTGGCGCGGGCCATGTCGGTCACGGCGACGATGGCTGAAGAATTCTGGTTCTTGAGCATTTGGCGTCCTTTCCTATGTATCTGATGCAACGCCGTGGCCGGCGCCTCGTTCAACAACGGACGGCAAGCGGCTTTACAGACAGCCGGCGCAACTTTAACTTCATCGCCAACTACCGATGCAAAATCAGGAACATTGCTATGGAATATCGTCGCTTGGGCAAATCTGGCCTCAAGGTCAGCGAACTGTCGCTCGGCAGCTGGGTCACCTTCTCAAAGCAGGTCGACGAAAAGGAAGCCCTATCGCTGATGGGCCTCGCCTATGACGAAGGCGTCAATTTTTTTGACAATGCCGAGGGCTATGAAGCCGGCGAATCGGAAGCGCTGATGGGCGCGGCCCTGAGCAAACTGGGCTGGAGCCGCGACAGTTATTCGGTGTCTTCGAAAGTTTTCTGGGGTGGCGAGAAGCCGACACAGAAGGGCCTGAGCCGCAAGCATGTGACCGAAGCCGCCCATGCCGCGCTGAAGCGCCTGCAGGTGGACTATCTCGACCTCTACTTCTGCCACCGCCCTGACATCGATACGCCGATCGAGGAAACCGTGTGGGCGATGCACAACCTGATCACCCAAGGCAAAATTCTGTACTGGGGCACTTCGGAATGGAATGCCCAGCAACTCACCGAAGCTTGGGCCTTTGCCCGCGCCAATAGCCTGATTGGCCCCGCAATGGAGCAGCCGCAATACAACCTGTTCACCCGCGACAAGGTCGAGCATGACTATCTGCCGCTGTATGAGCTTATGGGCCTTGGCACCACGATCTGGTCGCCACTGGCCTCGGGCGCGCTCACCGGCAAGTATAATGACGGCATTCCCGACGACAGCCGCATGAACCTGCCGGGCTATGAATGGCTGAAGAAGGAATGGACCAGCGAAGCCGGTAAGGCCAAGCTGGAACAGATCAAGCAGCTTGCGACGCTCGGCAAGGACATCGGCCTGCCGGTGCATCACCTGGCGCTGCTGTGGTGCCTATCCAACCCGCATGTCTCCACGATCATTCTCGGCGCGTCCAAAAAGTCCCAGCTCGAAGACAACCTGTCGGCGTTGAAATCCAAGGCGAAACTGACGTCGGACGTAGTCGAAAAGATCGAAGCCATCATGGGCAATAAGCCCAAGGCGTTTGAACGCTACTGACATTGCCCGGGTGGGGGTTACCGCAAATTAAGTTTCCCCCATCCCACCCCATGGCTACAATCATCCCATGACCGATCTTCCCGGGCGCCGCCCGCCGCCTACTCCCGATACAGCCCCCACATTTCGCGAACGTCTCGAAAACCTGCGCCATCTTGGCAGGTTGGTAGCGCAGATCTGGCGCACCAGTCGCTCGATGACTGCGGCCAGCATTGGCTTGCGGCTGATTGCGTCGCTGCAGCCGATTGCCGTGCTGTATGCCGCCAAGCTGATCGTCGACGAGGTCGTGAGGCTGACCGCTATCGTGCCGCCCGGTCCTGGTTTCATGGATTGGTGGCAAAGCGGCGAGCTGAACCACGTCTTCCTGCTATTGGGTTTTGAATTCGCGCTGGTGCTGGCCAATGACTTGATCAGCCGCGCCACGGGACTGGTCGATTCCATCCTGTCGGAACTGCATTCCAACCAGGTCAGCGTCGAGTTGATGGCACATGCGGCTCGGCTCGACCTGATGCATTTTGAATCTGCCGAATATCAAGACCGGCTGGAGCGGGCTCGCCGTCAGGCCGCGGGGCGCAATGCGCTGCTGAGCCAGATGTTCGGCCAGGCGCAGGACATGATCACCGTGGTCACGCTGGCCGGTGGCTTGTTCTTCTATACGCCCTGGCTAATCCTGCTGCTGCCTCTGAGCTTTGTGCCGGCCATCTGGGGCGAGACGCGGTTCAATCCGCTGGC
>JAQGKG010000302.1 GCA_028290245.1 Devosia sp.
ACAAGAAAGTCTCGCGCGGCGCGCTGACTTTCATTCTCACCCGCGGCATCGGCCAGGCCTTTATCGAAAAAAACGTCGATGGCAGTGCGGTAGCCGCTTATCTCGACGAGATGCGGACAAAATAAAACGGGCGCGGCTGGTGCCACGCCCGTCAGGCAATTATCGGAAAATTTAGATGCGACGGCCGCTTTCAGCGGTGACTTCGCCGGCCGAGATGGCCTTGGAAAAAGGAATTAGCTGGTAGATGGCCGACAGGCCGACCAGTACATAGACGATACGAGCGATCGCACCGTCCTGGCCGCCGAACAGGGACGCCACCAGATCGAACTGGAAGGCGCCGACGAGCAGCCAGTTGAGGCCGCCGACGATGATTAGTAGCAGGGTAATAAGGTTGAGGGCTTTCATTGCTGACTCCATGCAGTGAGCCGCTCCAATCGCTGGCAGCAGCCAAGGTTGCATGTCCCGGCTAATTGCGTTGACGGGGCCACCTATTTGCCGTCATTGACCGGCAGGACTTCGATTGCGAGGGCGTGGATGGGATTGTCCATCTCAGCCGCGAGCGTCTCCATTACGGCGCGGTGTTGCGCTACGCGGCTCATCCCGTCAAAATGACGGGTCGCGATTCTGACACGAAAATGGGTTTCACCACCCTCCTGCCACCCGGCGTGACCGTGATGATCCATCGATTCGTCGATGACATCGAGGAAAGCGGGGGCAAACCTTTCGGTGAGCTTGGCTGTTATGGTGTCGGTGACGCTCATGGCGCTGGCCTCCAAATGGCTTTGGCACTTAACTAGGCGAGAATGAAACTGTCGTCCAAGATCTTTGATTCAATTCGCATCAAGCCGCGCAAAGAAGAAAAAGCTGCGCCGATTGAGCACGTCTGTGACTGGGAAGGCTGCGAGCTGGCCGGCGAGTACCGTGCGCCCAAGGGCGCGCGCAGCGAAGGGCAGTATCATCATTTCTGCCTCGAGCATGTCCGCCACTACAACACCGCCTTCAACTTCTTTTCCGATATGGACAAGGAGCAACTCGACGCGGCGCTGCATACGCCCCCCAAGGTCGAGGCTCGGTCGAGCTTTGCGACGGGCAATCCCGGCGTCAATGCTTCGGCCGCCCGCGCGGCGCGCGAAACCCTGCGCCCGGGCGACAAATATGGCGATCCGTTCGGCGTGTTTGCCAAATATCGCCATCGCCAGTCGCAAAAGCCGGTCACCGAGCGGATCAAGCCGCTGCATGAGCAGGACCGCCGGGCGCTCGAAACGCTGGGCATCATCGGCCAGCCGAAGTCCGAGGACATCAAGCGCGCCTACAAGACGCTGGTCAAAATCCATCATCCCGACGCAAATGGCGGCGACAAGAGCTCCGAAGACCGGCTGCGGACGATCATTTCCGCCTACAGCCACCTCAAGAAAGTCGGGTTTGTTACCAACTAGCTATGCGGCTCCGGTGGCTACCACCACGGTCACATTGCTGCTATAGACCGCCCGACTTTTCGCCGTCCCGCCCGATCATTCCGCCAAGAGCAAAGCCCATGACTGACTACACCAATCTGCCCGACACCGAATATTCAGCACGGGAGCTGTTCGGCATCGACACGGACATGAAGGTGATGGGCTACAAGGAAGCCAATTCGCACGTGCCGCCGCTGGACCCGGACTATCTGTTTGACCGCAACACCACGCTGGCGATCCTGGCGGGCTTCCAATTCAACCGTCGCGTCATGGTGCAGGGCTACCACGGCACCGGCAAGTCGACACATATTGAGCAGGTCGCGGCGCGCCTCAACTGGCCGCTGGTCCGCGTCAATCTCGATAGTCATGTTTCGCGTATCGATCTCGTCGGTAAGGATGCGATCGTGCTCAAGGACGGCAAGCAGATCACCGAATTCCGTGACGGCATCCTGCCATGGGCCGTGCAAAACAACGTCGCGCTAGTGTTCGACGAATATGACGCCGGCCGCCCCGACGTGATGTTCGTGATTCAGCGCGTGCTTGAAGTGGCCGGCCGGCTCACCCTGCTCGACCAGAACCGCGTCATCGTTCCCCATCCGGCATTCCGGCTGTTCTCGACCACCAACACCATTGGTCTCGGCGATACGTCAGGCCTCTATCACGGCACCCAGCAGATCAATCAGGGCCAGATGGACCGCTGGTCGCTGGTCACCACGCTGAACTATCTGCCGCATGACAAGGAAGTCGGCATCGTCCTGGCCAAGAACAAGTTCTATGGTCAGAACGACAAGGGCAAGAAGCTGGTGTCCAACATGGTGCGCCTTGCAGACCTGACCCGTTCGGCCTTCATCAATGGCGACCTGTCGACCGTGATGAGCCCGCGTACCGTCATCACCTGGGCCGAGAACTCCCAGATTTTCGACGGCGACATCGGCTTTGCGTTCCGGCTGACCTTCCTCAACAAGTGCGACGAACTCGAGCGCCCCGTGGTCGCCGAATTCTACCAACGCGTGTTCGGTGAAGACCTGCCGGAAAGCTCGGCGAACCTCGCCGTTACGGCCTGACGCAAAGGCTCCTTACCCGCTACTATGCGGCGACCTCTCCCCCAAAGGGCGAGGCAAGGGGCACCGAGTGTACCAAAACTTTACCTCTCCCTTTGGGTGAGGTCGGCCCAAAGGGCCGGGTGAGGGGGCCTTCCTTCCCGGTCACACAGTGAACCGGTAGACCATGGCACAACCACCGCGCAGCAAAGCCATCAAGCCCGACCAGACCCAGGTGTTCAAATCCGCCATGGGTGCGACGGTGCGCGCCATCGGCGGCAAGGCTGACCTCGAAGTCACCTTCACCGCCGACAGGCCGCTGCTTACCTCAGA
>JAQGKG010000329.1 GCA_028290245.1 Devosia sp.
TGGTTAAGTCCTTCACCGGATGATTGGCGCCGTGGTGGCCCTGATGCATCTTGGACGTGGTGGCGCCGAGCGACAGGCCGAGCAACTGGTGACCGAGGCAAATGCCAAACACCGGCTTGCCGGTTTCCATCAGCGTCTGGATGGTCGGCACAGCGTATTTGCCGGTCGCTGCCGGATCGCCGGGGCCGTTGGACAGGAAGATGCCATCGGGATTGTGCGACAGCACGTCGGCGGCAGTAGCAGTTGCCGGCACGACGGTTACCCGGGCGCCCTGGTCGGCGAGGCACCGAAGAATGTTGCGCTTGGCGCCGTAGTCGATGGCGACGATGTGGAAATCGGGCTTTTCGAGCGTGCTGAAGCCCTTGTCCCACTGCCAGCCGGTCTGGTCCCAGTGATAGGTCTGCGCGGTGGTGACTTCCTTGGCGAGGTCGAGACCTTCAAGGCCCGGGAAGGCATTGAGTTCGGCATTGATCGAGGCTTCGTCGAACTGGCCGGTGGGCTCATGCGCGATGACGCCGTTGGGCATGCCGTTTTCGCGGATCAACGCGGTGAGGGCGCGGGTGTCGATGCCGGTGATGCCGACGATGTTGCGCTTCTTGAGCCAGGCATCGAGCTTTTCAGCGGCGCGATAATTGGACGGGTTGGTAATGTCGGCTTTGAGCACAACACCGCGGACGCCGGACAGGGCGGCCATGTTGACCGTCTCGATGTCTTCGTCGTTGGTGCCGACGTTACCGATATGGGGGAAGGTGAAGGTGACGATCTGGCCGGCGTAGGACGGGTCGGTGAGGACTTCCTGGTAACCGGTCATCGCTGTGTTGAAGCACACTTCACCGGCCGCGTGGCCGACGGCGCCGATACCGCGGCCTTCCAGGCGCGTACCGTCTGCAAGGATCAGAACTGCGGTCGCGGGGGATTGCTGCCAGCCGGTCACGGTGGGACTCCAAAGTTTGTTTCAGGTGTTCGCGCAGTCAGACCGGCAAAGTCTTGCAACTTTTCCGGCCAGGTTCGCAGCGATGTCGATTGAGGCCTTTCAATAGAAGCCCAAGCCGGTCAGCGCAAGTAGCGCGAACCGCTTATTGTGCCTATATGGGGCCAAGAAAACGCATAGCAAGAGGATGAAAACCCATGCGCGAACAGTTCAGCGAAGGCCTCAAGATGGCTCTCAAGGCCCGTGACCAGCGCCGCACCAGCACGCTCCGGGCCATTAGCGGGGCCATCAAGGACAAGGATATCGCCATCCGCCAAGAGAACCGCGGGCCGGCGACAAACGAGGAAATCCTCACCATGATCCAAAAGATGGTCAAGCAGCGCGAAGAGAGCTTTGCCATCTATGCGCAGGCTGGCCGCGCCGACCTCGCCACGGTGGAAAAGGAAGAGATCGACATCCTCAACGAGTTTCTGCCCAAGGGCCTGACCGAGGAAGAAGTCGACGCCGCCATCCGTGCTGCCATCGTCTCCAGCGGGGCCGAAGGGGCCAAGGACATGGGCAAGGTCATTGCTCAGCTCAAGACCGATTACCCGGGCCGCATCGACTTCGGCAAGGCCAGCGGCAAGGTACGGGCGATGCTTGCCGGCTAGGCGATCCGTTGTCTGCTTAGCAATAGCTTCGGTGGTTATCCAGCGGGTTTCGGCAGGATGTCATCGCTGCGCTGTTCTAGCCAGTAAGAGAAAATGGCGATGAAGACGGCAATCACCAGTGCTGCCGTGCCTATCAAAGGCAGGTTGCGATAGCCGAAGCCGCTGTCGAGCAGGCTGGCTCCAAAAACGGCGCCGATGGCGATGCCGACGTTGAAGCCGCTGGGGATCAGGGCGGAGGCCAGATTTGGTGCGTCGCCGGCCCAGGCGAGGATGCGCGACTGCAGAGGCGAGCCAAAAGCGAAGTTGACGCCGCCCCAGATGACCACGACCACGGCCATGATGACCGGGTAGGGGGCGGCTAGGTAGATTGCCGCGAAGGCCAGAGCCTGGCAGGTCAAAATGCCGATCAGTGAGGGCATCAGGTTCCAGTCAGCGAGGCGGCCGCCGACAAACACGCCGATCGTGGCGCCGACGCCATAGAGCAGCAGCACCCATGGCACGACGTTGACGTCGAGCATGCTGACTTCAAGCAGCAGCGGGGCGATGTAGGTGAAGAGGCTGTATTGGCCGATCATCACCAGAATGGCGATGGCGAGCGAGGTGATGATCTGCTGGCGGGCCAGCACCTTGAACTCGCGTAGGAAGCTGCCGGTGGTGCTGGACTGGCCCGTGGCGGCGGGGAGGAACAGGGCGACGGCGAGGGTGGCAAACAGTCCCAACACACCAACGGCCCAAAAGGTGGCGCGCCAGCCGAGCGCATTGCCAATGGCGGTGCCGCCGGGAACGCCGAGAATGTTGGAGACGGTGAGGCCGGAGAGAATCAGCGCCACGGCAAAGCCGCGCTTATCCGGGGGCACCAGATTGACTGCTACAATGGCGGCGATACCGAAATAGGCGCCGTGGACCACCGCGACGAGCACACGGGCTGCCATCAGCAGCTCGAAGTTGGGAGCGAGGGCGCAGAGGGCTTGGCCGAGGGTGAAAACACCGCCAAGCAGCAGTATTAGCGTTTTGCGACTGAGCTTTTTGGTAGCGACGGCTAGCAGAGGTCCGCCAATCGCAATGCCGATGGCATAGCCGCTGACCAGGTAGCCGGCGATGGGGATCGAGACGCCCAGGCCACGGGCTACGTCGGGGAGGACGCCGGCGATGACGAACTCGGCGGTGCCGAAAGCAAATGCGGCGAGGAATAGTGCGATGAGCGGAAGCGACATGTCTGCAAACCGCCTGCGGCGGCACCCGATTGAAGCGGTCTCAAACCACGCCCCGGGCAAGGTGGCAATCAACAATTGGCCGGGTTGGCTATAGAAAAACTAAAAGCCGCGTACGGCCAGAACTGCGTTAGGTTGCGCAGCGGCGGCTTGGCGCTGATTTGGGGAAAACGAATGACAGTTTCGGTTGAGACGAGAAGGCGCTTTGCATTGGCGACGTCGCTTCGCGGCGTGTTGATGCTGCTGGCAGGACTTTATGCGGTCATCTGGCCCACCGAGGCGCTAACCGTGATGGTGCTGGCGGGCGGCATATTGCTGCTGATCGACGGTGCACTGGGCCTGTGGAGCCTGACCTTTGGCGGCGGCAAGAGCGGCAATTACTGGTTCGACGTGGTGTCCAACGCATTGTCGCTGGTGCTGGGCGTGTTGATCCTGCTCAGCCCGCTGCTGGCGACAATCCTGACCGTGACCTTCATGGGGAGCCTCGTCGGTATCGCGGCGCTGGTTGTCGGTGTCATGCAGATCGTGGTCATTACTCGCGAGCGCGAGCATTATGCGCGCATCTGGCCGGTCGTGCTGTCAGGTGTGTCGTACCTCCTGCTTGGGTTGGTGTTCCTGTTTTTCCCGCTCGTCGCTGGCACAACTGCGGTGATTTTTGGCGGCGTGATGCTGGTGTTTTTTGCCTTTGGCCTGTTTGGCTGGGCATGGCGGCTGTATCAGCGCAGCAAGGGCGTCTGAGCCTTGAACTGAAGACTTTCGCGTTGCAGCTCGGCGTTGATGGTGGCGCCGAGCACCACGATGAGGGCCGAGTTATACATCCACAGCAGCATCACGATGGCGGTGGCAAGCGAGCCGAAAGTAGCCTCGTACTGGCCCAGACGCTCGACATAGAACGAGAAAATCACGCAGGTCAGCAGCCACAGCACGGTGGCAATGATCGCCCCAGGCCAGATCCAGCGGGCGCGCTTGGAGCGGCGGTCAGGGGCGAAACGGTAGAACGCCGCAATGCCCATGACGCCTAGGCCTAAAAGTATTGGCCAGCGCAGCCAAAGAACAAGCACCTGCCCGACGCCCAGCCAGGGCAGGGCGGCGAAATAGGCGGGGATCAGCGCCACCAAGGTGAGCACTACGATCATGCCAACGCCGGCCAGAAACGTGACCCAGACGGACATGGCGATGGCGGCGATGAAATTGCGCTTGTCGGGCTCGGCATGGGTGCGGGAGACGGCGTACATCAGCGCCGCGACGCCGCGAGAGGCGCTCCAACCGGCGATCAGCAGTGAAATAAGCAAGCCGAGACCCAGACCGCCGCGCGGTTGTTCCAGCAAAGTTACGAGTTGCCCGGCCAGGGTCTGAAGCACAACCTCCGGCACCAGCCCTTCGAGACGATCGACCATTTCAGCCAGAAATAGCGGCTTGGCAAACAGGCCGAGCAGCAGGACAGCGCTCGCAACAGCGGGGAACAGTGACAGGAAGCCGAAGTAGGCAACGCCGGCGCAGCGCATCGAGGTGTCCATCAGCGCCATCGACCGAACGGTGCGCCACAGCACCCTGCGCCAGCGACGTCGGTATACCTCGGGCAACGCCTGCGTGGCGGCTTGGATGATAGTGTCAGTCATGCCCGTCAACGCCGGGAATAAGGCGAAGTTGCTGCGCTAGCGATAGATCACGGCGATCCCCGCGACGTTGCCGTCCTGACGGTAAACCTTGGCGCCTTGGGGGAGCGTCAGTTCGATATTGCCAAAGCCGTCCCAACGCGGGTCAAGGTCAGCAGCGACGCCGATAGAGGCGAAGCTGGTGGCGTCTTCGGGCAGGTCATCACCGACAGGAATAACGGCAGCCTGGGTGTTCGGGCCGGTTTCGCCGCAGGCCCGCGAGAATACCACAAGGTCGAATTTTGCATCCGGCGCGGTGAGACGGTCGCTAATCGCGGTGGTGCAACCGGGCGTCAGGCTCGACAGATACCACAGGCCGCCGCCGACCAGGGCGGCCGGCACCGTGGTCAGCAAGGCGAACAGGCGAAGCGGAAATTTATTGGTAGGGGGCACGAAAGACCTGCTGTGGATAAGTCGTCTCTTGATGACTCTGGGGCAATGAGTGCTTACTTAGCACCTCATGCGCTTTTCCGATCAGTTTCTCGATGAGATCCGTCAACGCCTGCCGATAACGCAGGTGGTGGGCGAGCATGTGCTGTGGGACAAACGCAAGAGCCAGCCCGGCAAGGGCGATATGTGGGCCTGCTGCCCGTTTCACGGCGAGAAAAGCCCGAGCTTTCACGCCGATGACCGACGCGGCATCTATCATTGTTTCGGCTGCGGCGTTTCGGGCGATCATTTTCGCTTCCTGACTGAAAAGGCCGGGATGAGCTTTCCCGAGGCAGTGGAGCGGCTGGCCGGGATGGCCGGTGTGCCGATGCCGGCGCGCGACGAGCGACAGGAAAAGCGTGAGGCAGAGCGCAAGAGCCTGATCGACGTCATGGAACTGGCGACGAAATATTTCGAGGCTGCGTTGCAGCACAATATCGGAGCCCGGGCACGCGGCTACCTGCTGGAGCGGGGCGTTTCCTCGCAGAGCCAGACGCGGTTCCGCATCGGCTTTTCGCCGGATAGTCGCAATGGATTGAAAGAGCATCTGGCGACCAATGGCGTTTCGGCGCAGGACATGGTGGATACCGGGCTGGTGGCTAGCCGCGACGGAGATGCGCTGACCTACGACCGGTTTCGCAATCGCGTGATGTTCCCGATCATGGATTTCCG
>JAQGKG010000337.1 GCA_028290245.1 Devosia sp.
GCCGTCTTCGATATAGAGGCGGTTGACCTGCTTGCCGGCATCGCCGGTCTGCTTGGTCACCAGCGTATTGCCGAGCATTTCCTTGGAGAATGCGACCACGTCTTCGATGGTCTTGGCGAGGCGCACGCCGCCCTTGGCATCGGGGCCGAGTTCCTTGAACTTACCCTTGCCACGTCCGCCGGCATGGATCTGGCTCTTGACCACATAAAGCGGGCCCGGCAGCGACTTGGCAGCAGCTTCGGCTTCGTCGACCGAGAAGATCGCGACGCCGGCAGCGACTGGTGCGCCATACGACTTCAGCAGCTCTTTGGCCTGATGTTCGTGGATGTTCATTTGATTTCCCCTTGGGTGGGTAGCACGGCGCCGGATGACCTCAACGCGCCGTATGGTCTGAAGCGGTCATCCCCGCTGGCGCGGGGATGACATCGTATCGGCTATGCCAGCTTTGGCGCGATCTTCTTGCAGGCCTCGATCAGCCCTTCGACCGATGCGACCGACTTGTCGAAGGCCTTCTGCTCGGCGGAATTCAGCGAAATCTCGATGATCTTCTCAGCACCACCGGCGCCGATTACCACCGGCACACCAACGTAAGTGCCCTTGAGGCCATACTGGCCATCGAGGTAAGCGGCTGCGGGCAGCACGCGCTTCTTGTCCTTGAGGAAGCTCTCGGCCATCGTAATGGCGGATGCGGCCGGAGCGTAAAACGCCGAGCCGGTCTTGAGCAGGCCGACGATCTCGGCGCCGCCATCACGGGTGCGCTGCACGATGGCCTCGAGCGTTTCCTTGCTCATCCAGCCCATCTTGACGATGTCGGTCAGCGGAATGCCGGCAACCGTCGAATAGCGGGTCAGCGGCACCATGGTGTCGCCGTGGCCGCCGAGCACGAATGCATTGACGTCTTCGACCGAAACCTTGAGCTCGTCGGCGATGAAGTGGACAAAGCGCGAGCTATCCAGCACGCCGGCCATGCCGATCACCATATTAGTGGGCAGGCCAGAGAACTTCTGCAGCGCCCAGACCATGGCATCGAGCGGGTTGGTAATGCAGATGACGAATGCCTTGGGTGCATACTTGGCGATGCCCGCACCCACCTGCTCCATCACCTTGAGGTTGATTTCCAACAGGTCGTCGCGGCTCATGCCCGGCTTGCGCGGCACGCCGGCGGTGACGATGATGACATCGGCGCCCTTGAGGTCTTCATACTTGGAGGTGCCGGTGATCTTGGCATCATAGCCTTCGACCGGTGCTGCCTGGGAAATATCGAGCGCCTTGCCCTGCGGCACGCCATCGACGATATCGAACAACACGATGTCGCCGAGGTCCTTGAGAGCTGCCAGATGGGCGAGCGTCCCACCGATCTGACCCGAGCCGATAAGAGCGATCTTTTTGCGCGCCATTCGTCGTCCATCCCAGACTGCGTTGAATTGGCGCACGTCTTAACCCTAGCCGCCATAAGGGGCAAGTGAACCCTTCGTCGTAAAGCCGCATGGAGCCTTGCTGATGGGCGAAGGGGTAGTGCCGGATGGGCAACGGGGCGGAGAGAAGAGTCTTTTTTGGGTACCCCCACCTAGCCTCCCCCTGATGAGGGGGAGGAATCCGCCCGGTTTGTTTGACTGGATGGAGCCTAGAACTCGGCTCCTCCCCCTTTTCAGGGGGAGGTTGGGGGGGGGTATTCTTCCTTCTCGACGTCAGCATCCCTCAAACCCTTCGCCAGATATCCCTCCGACTGCATCTCATCCAGCCGAGATATAGTTCGCTGGAATTCGAAGGCTGTCCGGTCGTCCAAGCCGAGTTTCTCTAAAGGCGCGGCGAAGCTGGCGCCGAGTTTGACACCGCGATCATAGAGATTGTCGATCAACAGGATGAAGCGCTTGGCGGCGTCGGACTTGGTGCGGTCCATCTGCGGCACGTCGTCAATCAGGATCGAATCGAAGTGATGCGCGATGCGAACGAAATCGCGAGAGCCGAGTGGCTTTTCGCACAGGTCGGCGAAGTTGAAACGCGCCGCGCCCATGGCCATAGCCGGCACGGCGATCTCGCGGCCGATACTCTCCACAACGCCCGGCTCACCGGCGACGCCGCCGGTGATGCGCAGCCACAGCGCATCCATTTCGGCACGCACCTCGGGGCCGGTACCAAAGGCATAAACATGCTGGCCGGCAAACTTCATGCGGCGATAATCGCGCTCCGCATGCAGAGACGCCACGACGCAATGTTGCTTCAGCAGTTCGATGAACGGCAGGAACAGCACACGGTTCAGCCCGTCCTTGTACAGCCCATCGGGGACGACGTTTGACGTGGCAACCAGCGTCACGCCATGGGCAAACAGCTTTTCAAACAGCCGATACAGCAGCATGGCATTGGTGATGTCATGCACATGGAATTCGTCGAGACACAGCAGCCGCAAGCCCGAGCGCAGGATGGGTTTCACCACCGCTTCGACCGGATCGGCGTCCTTGCCCTTAGGGCTTTTGCGGAACGCGGCCATGCCGGCATGCATCTCGTCCATGAACTCATGGAAATGCACCCGCCGCTTCTGCTTGATCGGCACAGCCGCAAAAAACAGGTCCATCAGCATGGTCTTGCCGCGCCCAACCTCGCCATGAAGATAAAGCCCGCGCACCGGCTCAGGCTTGTCGAACAGCTTGCCCAGAAAGCCCTTCGGCTGCTCGGCAACGAGGCCGGCCAACACGTCATCGAGCAGGCCAGCCGCCTCGCGCTGCGCCGAATCGGCAACCAGCGCGCCACGGGTGGCGAGATCAGCGTAGGCGGCAGTGACTGGGCCCGTGCTTGCGGAGATAGCAGATGACAGAAACAATTGGGCTAACTCGATGCGTTTTCGGTCAAGCCGAGCCGAAAAGGGCCGGCGTCGAGAACCGGAGCGGAGCGTACATCTCGTACGTGATCGCCGGAAGCGCAGAAGCCGACCCTTTGCAGGCCGGCTTCACCGAAAACTTAGCGGGCCATCGAGATGGCCTGGCCACCCGAAATCGTACCGATATAGCGGCCGCTGCTTGGGGCGAGGAATGCGGCAATGTTGCCGTTGTCATCATAGAGCTGGAGCTGGCTGCCGACCTGCTGCCAGCCGGTGACCGAAGCGATCTGCGGCACGGTGCAACCCGGCGCCGAGGCACGGTAGTAGCTGGTGCCGGTCTTGGCAGTCATTGGCAGGTTGATGCGGCAGCTTGCAGCACCGGCTGCGACATTCCACACGCCTTCGGGACCAGCACTAATGCCACCGGCAACTGGCTGTGCCCCCGGGAGCGTAACAAACGAGCCGCCCGCATTCGCCGTGGTGGTGGCGCCGAGGCCCGGCGTCATCATGCCGGGGGATGCCATCGCAGTCTGGGTGGGGACGCCGCCGAGCACTGGCTGGCCGGAAAGGCCGGGTGCCACGGTGCCGGTGGCGCCAATGGCAGGCAGGGTGCCCTGCTGCACGGTCGAGTTCTGGACTGGCTGCAACTGCGTCGGTGCACCGATCCTATTGAGACCGGCCGTGTTGGAGCCGGTCGACTGGCACGCAGCCAGCACAACGGCCAATGCCGCCACGCCTAATGCGGACGATCCGCGCTTCCAAACCGTCATGGGTTCGCTCCTGCCCGAAGGCTTAATAAAGGTTAACAGCTTGGCAGGCTTATAGCCAAAGGCCGCGCTGCGTTCAACCGCCCGGTCCGCAACAATCCAAAGTCATAGCAATATGGCCTTTTATTGATCGGTTGCCGCCATTTCCTTCAACAGCTCCGCAGCCAGAACAGTTGCATCAGGAGCTTCTTCTTCCGGCACCTGAACCGCAACGCCCTCGGCACCGAACAGATTCGGTACGCCTGGCAGCACGCCGTCGACCTGTTCGAGCGGATGAAATCCATAGGCCCGCAGCGCAACTTCGAGCGCCCGCGCCATGGATGCATTCTTGGCTCGGGCAATGATCTGATAGGCCATGCAGTCTCCTTTGGGGTGGAGTTATGGTGACGGGGAGAGGAGTTGTGGGCAAGGGGGTTTGGGGGCGATGGGTGTTTCTAGACTAGGAAGAAAGGATACCCCCACCTAGCCTCCCCCTGAAAAGGGGGAGGAATCTGGCTGGTGGTCGTCGCAGATTGTGCAAAACACTCGATGAAGTCCCTCCCCCTCATCAGGGGGGGGCTAGGTGGGGGTACACGCTAGAGACAACTCTTCGGGCCGCTTCTAAATCGCTCCACCGGAGCGATTTGCCCTGCGGAACAGTTCGAAGTTGCAAACCTCCCATCGAAATGATCGAATCCTTTTAGACCGTTTCACCGCTTGGTGATTTGCCAGCCGGAACAGCCGAGCGCTGAATTCCAGGCTCAACCCGCCTGCCCGGAGACCTGATGGGCGC
The DNA here is from genome assembly GCA_028290245.1 of Devosia sp. GTDB lineage: Bacteria > Pseudomonadota > Alphaproteobacteria > Rhizobiales > Devosiaceae > Devosia. Next base: position 4,355 of record JAQGKG010000337.1, read on the forward strand.
CTACATTCTCCGCCGCCTGCTGCTGATGATCCCGACGGTGTTCGGCATCATGGCGATTTCCTTCATCATCACCCAGTTCGCGCCGGGCGGTCCGGTGGAACAGGCGCTGGCCAATATATCGGGCCAGAACTCAGCGATGACGGAGCGCATTTCCGGCAGCGAAGGCGGCGATTTCACGGCCCAGCCGGGCCAGCGTGGCGGATCGGGATATCGTGGCAGCCAAGGACTTTCGCCCGAACTCGTAGAGCGTATCGAAAAGCAGTTCGGCTTCGACAAGCCGCCGCTCGAACGCTTCGGCATGATGCTGTGGAACTACCTGCGCTTCGATTTCGGCGACAGCTATTATCGCGACGTTTCGGTGATCGACCTGATCCTCGAAAAGATGCCGGTATCGATTTCGCTCGGCCTGTGGATGACGCTGATCGCCTACGGCATCTCGATACCACTCGGCATCAAAAAGGCCATTTCCGACGGCTCGCGCTTCGATATCTGGACCTCGACGGTGGTGATCATCGGCTATGCCATTCCGGGCTTCCTGATCGCCATCATGCTGATCATCGTGTTTGCCGGCGGCAGCTTCTGGTCGCTGTTCCCGTTGCGCGGCCTGACCTCGCCGGGCTTTGACAGCTTCCCTTGGTGGCGGCAGGTGCTCGATTATTTCTGGCACCTCACCCTGCCCATCATCGCCATGGGGCTCGGCGCCTTCGCCACCACGACGTTGCTCACCAAAAACTCGTTCATCGACGAAATCGGCAAGCAATATGTCACCACCGCTCGCGCCAAGGGGCTGACCGAAAACCAAGTGCTGTATCGCCACGTTTTCCGCAACGCCATGATGCTGATCATCGCCAGCTTCCCCGGGGCTTTCGTCGGGGCGTTTTTTGGCGGCTCGCTGCTGATCGAAACGATATTCTCGCTCGATGGCCTCGGCCTGCTCGGCTTCGTCTCAGTCGCCAATCGCGACTATCCGGTGGTGTTCGCCACGCTGTATATTTTCAGCCTGCTGGGCCTCGTCATCGCGCTGATTTCTGACCTCGCCTACATGTGGGTCGATCCGCGACTGGATTTCGAAAGCCGCGAAGTATGAGCGAAATGGCAGGACAGGCCGCCGTCATCGAGGCGCCGCGCAACAAGTTTCTGACGCCGCTCAACCAGCGCCGGCTGGCAAATTTCCGCAAAAACGGCCGCGGTTACTGGTCGCTGTGGATATTCCTGGTGCTGTTTCTCGCGACACTAGGCTCGGAATTCATCGCCAATGACCGGCCCATTATGGCCTCCTACAAGGGCGAGCTGCTGTTCCCGGCCTTCGTCGATTACCCGGAAGAAAAATTCGGCGGCTTCTTCGCCATCACGAATTATCGCGATGATTTCATCGCCGACGAAATCAAGGCCAACGGCTGGGCCATCTGGCCGCCGATCCGCTTCAATTACCAGACCGTCGATGGCTTCCTGCCCTATTCGGGCGCCGTCGCACCAAGCTGGTTGATGTCCTTTGAGGAAAACTGCGCCCGCTACCCGCTGCAGGCGGCCGACCCCAACTGCCACTGGGGCAACTTTCACTGGCTCGGCACCGACGATCGCGGCCGCGACGTGGTCGCGCGCCTGCTCTACGGCTTCCGCATCTCGGTGCTGTTCGGCCTGACGCTGACCATCATATCATCTGTAATCGGCGTGATTGCCGGCGCGGTTCAGGGCTATTTCGGCGGCTGGGTCGACCTGGTGTTCCAGCGCGTCATCGAAATCTGGACCTCGATCCCGGCGCTCTACCTGCTGCTAATCATCTCATCGGTCATCGCCCCCAATTTCTGGGTGCTGCTGGGCATATTGCTGCTGTTTTCCTGGGTGGCGCTGGTCGGCATCGTGCGCGCCGAATTTTTGCGCGGCCGCAATTTCGAATATATCGCCGCCGCACGGGCGCTCGGCGTGTCCAACGTCACAATCATGTTCCGCCACCTGCTGCCCAACGCCATGGTGGCCACGCTGACCTTCATGCCGTTTATCCTCTCCGGCTCAGTGGTGACCCTAACCTCGCTCGACCTGCTCGGCTTCGGCCTACCCCCCGGCTCGCCATCGCTGGGCGAACTGCTGGCCCAAGGCAAAAACAACCTCCAGGCCCCGTGGCTCGGCCTCACAGGCTTCTTCACCATCGCCATCATGATGACCCTCCTGGTCTTCATCGGCGAAGCCGTCCGCGACGCCTTCGATCCACGGAAGTCGATGGCATGACCGCCCCCCTCCTTTCCATCCGTGACCTGACCATTGCCTTCGGCACCAACGATGCGACGCGACGGATTTCGTTTGATATTGCGCCGGGCCAGACCGTTGCGCTGGTGGGGGAGAGTGGGTCGGGCAAGTCGGTGACGGCGCTGTCGGTGCTGAAGCTCCTGCCGGCTTCGGCGAAGCTGACTGGGCAGATACTGTTCAAGGGTAAGGACCTCGTTACCGTCGCCCCTTCGGAACTCCGTGCCGTGCGGGGCAATGACATTTCGATGATTTTTCAGGAGCCGATGAGTTCGCTCAATCCGGTCCACACCATCGAGCGTCAGATCGGTGAGGTATTGGCGATCCATCGTGGCCTGCGCGCCACGGCGGCCCGCAAGCGCACGCTGGAACTGCTCGACGCGGTGGGTATTCCCGACCCTGCGAGCCGGTTGAGCTCTTATCCGCACCAGCTCTCGGGCGGGCAGCGCCAGCGCGTGATGATTGCCATGGCGTTGGCCAATGAGCCGGACCTGCTG
>JAQGKG010000371.1 GCA_028290245.1 Devosia sp.
TGACATTTTTGTCATTGGAGAAGGCATCGACGGCTGCAAGCCGCTGGCCCGACGAGAAGTGCTGTGGCCCTCCGCTCCTTATATCTGGCCGCTACGGCTGGTGCATTCGCTTGGCGGGCCGTTCGGCAGGGAGCAGAACCTTGCTTGAGCTCCGCAACATCACCAAGCTCGCCGGGGCCGAAACTCACATTTCGGACGTATCGCTGAAGCTCGAACGCGGCACGCTCAACGTGCTGTTGGGGCCAACCCTGTCGGGCAAGACCAGCCTGATGCGGTTGATGGCCGGTCTCGACAAACCCAACAGCGGCACGCTGCATTTCGACGGCGTCGACGTCACCGGCGTGGCGCCGCAAAAGCGCGACATCGCCATGGTGTTCCAGCAGTTCATCAATTATCCAACCATGACGGTGTATGAAAACATCGCCTCGCCGATGCGCGTCGCCGGTGCGGATCGCAAGACCATCGACGACGCGGTGCAGCGCGCGGCAGCCCTGATGAAGTTGACGCCTTACCTGCAGCGCATGCCGCTCAATCTCTCGGGCGGCCAACAGCAACGATGCGCATTGGCCCGGGCCATCGTCAAGAATGCCGGCTTGGTGCTGCTCGACGAGCCGCTGGCCAATCTCGATTACAAGCTGCGCGAGGAACTGCGGGCCGAACTGCCGCGCATCTTTGCCGAAGCAGGCACAATCTTCGTCTACGCCACCACCGAGCCATCCGAAGCGCTGCTGCTGGGCGGCAATACCGCGACTCTTTCGGCCGGGCGCGTGACGCAGTTCGGCAAGACCATCGACGTGTTCCGCAAGCCTAATGATCTCGTAACCGCGCGGACTTTTTCCGACCCGCCGCTCAACACCATCGTCATGCGCAAGTCCGGCGACAGCCTGGCGCTCGACGGTGGAATGTCCTTCCCGGTGCCAGCTCACCTGGGCGAGATCGCGGACGGGATTTACACCGTAGGCTTCCAGCCGCATCACCTGTCGCTCACTCCAGCCGGCGCAGCGCCCGTGTCGATCCGCGCTAAGGTGATCGCCATGGAAATCACCGGCTCGGAGAGCTTCGTCCACCTCAACTATGCCGACGTGCGCTGGGTGATGCTGACGCCCGGCATCCGCAAGTTCGAGACCGATGAGACCATCGAAGTGTTCCTCGATCCGCAATTGCTGATGGTGTTCGACGGCCAGGGCCGTTCGGTCACCAACCGCCAGCCGCTGGCGGCTTAGGAGAGATCATGGCCCGCATCGATCTCGATCACATCCGCCACTCCTACCTGCGAAACCCGGTCAAGGACGCCGATTTCGCGCTCAAGGAAGTGCACCAGAGCTTCGAGGACGGCGCCGCCTATGCGCTGCTGGGACCGTCCGGTTGCGGCAAGACTAGCTTGCTCAACATCATTTCAGGCCTGCTGCAGCCCTCACGCGGTCGCCTGCTGTTTGATGGCAAGGACGTGACAGCCCTGTCGCCCGAGCAGCGCAACATCGCGCAGGTGTTCCAGTTTCCTGTCATCTACGACACCATGACGGTCTACGATAACCTGGCCTTTCCGCTGCGCAATCGCGGCTTTTCCGAAGAGGATGTCGATCGCCGCGTCAAGGAAACGCTCGAAATGATCGACCTGTCGGATCGCGCCAACAAGAAGGCGCGTGGCCTCACGGCGGACCAGAAGCAGAAGATTTCGCTGGGCCGCGGCCTCGTTCGTTCCGATGTCAACGCCATCCTGTTCGACGAACCGCTGACGGTGATCGATCCGCATATGAAATGGGTGCTTCGCAGCCAGCTCAAGCAACTGCACAAGCGCTTCGGCTACACCATGGTCTATGTCACCCATGACCAGACTGAGGCGCTGACTTTCGCCGACACGGTTGTCGTCATGTACGAAGGTGAAATTGTTCAGATCGGCACGCCGAGCGAGCTGTTCGAACGGCCCAGCCACACTTTCGTTGGCTATTTCATTGGCTCGCCCGGCATGAACGTGATGCCGGTTGAACTGGACGGCGCGGTAGCGCGGCTGGGGACGCAGAGCATTGCGCTGCCAGGAGCGGTCAAGTCCTCTGGCGCAGCCAAGACCGAGCTTGGCGTGCGCCCCGAATATGTCCGTCTCGGTCGCGAGGGCCTGCCTGTCACCATTCGCGCCGTCGAGGATATCGGTCGCCACAAGATCGTCCGCGCCACCCTCGAAGGTCGCGAATTGGCGGCCATCGTGCCCGAGCATGGTGAAATTCCCGCCGAACCGCGCGTCACCTTCGACCCCAAGGGCATCAACATCTATGCCGATAGCTGGCGACAGGAGCTCGTGGCCTGATGGAAAGAACCTGGAACAATCGTGCCTGGTTTCTGGTACTGCCGGTGCTGCTGCTGGTGGCTTTTTCCGCCATCATCCCGCTGATGACGGTAGTCAATTATTCGGTGCAGGACACCTTCGGCAACAACGTTTTCTTCTGGGCCGGCCTCGACTGGTTCCAGGAGTTGCTGCATTCGCCACGCTTCTGGCAGGCGCTGGCGCGCAACCTGGTGTTCTCCGGCATTATCCTTGCCATCGAGGTGCCGCTCGGCATTCTGATCGCGCTCAATATGCCCAAGGCGGGCTGGGGCGTCCCAGTATGCCTCGTGCTGATGGCGCTGCCGCTGCTGATCCCGTGGAATGTCGTGGGCATGATCTGGCAAGTGTTCGGGCGCGTCGATATCGGGCTTTTGGGCAAGACACTGTCGCTGCTCGGCGTGGACTATAATTACGTTCAGGATCCGGTGGACGCCTGGATCACCATCATCGTTATGGATGTCTGGCACTGGACGTCGCTCGTCGTGCTGCTCTGCTATGCCGGGCTGGTGTCCATTCCTGATGCCTACTATCAGGCCGCCAAGATCGACGGCGCCTCGGGCTGGAGCGTGTTCCGCTACATCCAACTGCCCAAGATGCACCGCGTGCTGCTGATCGCCGTGCTGCTGCGGTTCATGGACAGCTTCATGATCTACACCGAACCCTTCGTGATTACCGGGGGTGGTCCCGGCAACGAAACGACGTTCCTCTCCATCGACCTGGTCAAGATGGCGGTCGGCCAGTTCGACCTCGGCCCGGCGGCGGCGATGTCGCTGGTCTACTTCCTCATCGTCATGCTGGTCAGCTGGGTGTTCTACACCGTGATGACCAATTACGGGCAGGAGAGCTGACCATGAGCACCGTCTCCACCAGCACCAATACCCTTGCCTCAATGGATGCCGCCCAAAGCAAGGCGCTACGCCGCGCCCGCCGTCGTGCTGCACCGCGCACAAAATGGGTCGTGCCGACGCTCTACATCATCTTCCTGCTGCTGCCGATCTATTGGCTCATCAATATGAGTTTCAAGACCAATACCGAAATCACCTCGTCCTTCACGCTGTTTCCACATGACTTCACGCTGCACAATTACACGGTGATTTTCACTGATCCGAGCTGGTATC
>JAQGKG010000400.1 GCA_028290245.1 Devosia sp.
CACCATCCTGTCCAAGACCTTCAAAGAAGTCGGCGGCTATGACGATATCGTGCTGGTCAAGGACATCCCATTCTCCTCCCATTGCGAGCACCACATGGTGCCCTTCGTCGGCAAGGCCCACATCGCCTACCTGCCGCTTGACGGCGTCGTCGGTCTTTCCAAGCTGGCGCGTCTCGTCGATGTCTTCGCCCGCCGCCTGCAAACGCAGGAAAATTTGACGGCCCAGATCATCGACGCCATAAACGAGCATCTCGGCCCGCGCGGCGCCGCCGTCATGCTCGAAGCCGAGCATATGTGTATGTCGATGCGCGGCGTCCGTGCCCACGGCGCCTCCACCATGACCCACCGCTTCACCGGCGTCTTCGCCGAAGACCGCGTAGAGCAAGACCGCTTCTTCGCGATGATCAAGCGCTGAGGCGCTGGATCAACTAGCGCCGCAGCGCTATGAAGCCTGATGACCCTCACATTCACCGACCCTGCGCCGCTCACCCATGACCAGCTCGAAGAAGGCACCGCCTTCGCGCCGCGCTTCGACGCCAATGGCCTCGTGACCGTCGTCACCATCGAAGCCGGCAGCAATGACGTGCTGATGCTCGCGCACATGAATGCCGAGGCTCTGTCGCTGACCCTCGAAACTGGGTTTGCCCACTATTGGTCCCGCTCACGCGGCAAGCTCTGGAAGAAGGGCGAGACCTCCGGCGAATTGCAAGAGGTCGTCGAGTTGCGAACCGACTGCGACCAGGACGCCATAGTGCTGACGGTCAACCAGACCGGCCGTGGCGCCGCCTGCCACACCGGCCGCAAAAGCTGCTTCTACCGTCGTGCGACCGTAGGCGACGGGGTGGTCACCCTGCAAGACATCGGTCTGCCCAAGCTGTTCGACCCCAAACAGGTCTATGGCGGCTGATTAGGTGACAGTTTGCGACGAAACGGCGCACTAAGCACGGTTTCGTGAGCTCTTTTGGCCTGTCGCCTTATTCTCGCAAGAATCTTGGAACTCTTAGGGGGAACGGCATTTTTCGTTCGGTTTTAACCGCTTCGAGCTATGCTTTTTGAGAACGTCCCCTATGCAACAACTATTTGCACTATGCGGCGTTCGAGCTTTGCCGAAGAAGTCGGCTTAACAAGACCCACAGGGCATTAGCGTTGAAGCGTCACCTTACAAACATGCCAAGTCGCCGTCGGTTCCTTCAAGGAATCGTGGCTATCTCACTTTTTACAACGACTGCCTTGACCGCGCCCGCTTTTGCCCAGGCAGCGCCAGACGCAGAGTTTGCCTTCGACTTCGACAGCTTCAGCGCGCGCATGCAGGAAATTGCAGCCGCAGAGTTCGTGCCGCCATCTCGCGACCTGCCTGAGGCATTCGCCAATCTCGACTATGACGCTTATCGGCGCATCCAGTATCGCACCAACGCCAGCAAGTGGGTCGATGACGGCATCGGCTATCGCATGCAGGCCTTCCATATGGGCTGGCTGTTCCCCGAGCCGGTACAGGTCTACGAGATCGTCGACGGCAAGGCCCGCTCGATCGGCTTCAGCGCAGCCGATTTCGATTATCACGATGACGCAGTGGCCAAGTCCGCCGCAAGCGTTGAGACCTTTCCGGGCGTTGCCGGCTTCCGCATCAACGCGGCAATGAATAGCCCGGACCGCTTCGACGAGGTCGTGTCCTTCCTCGGCGCCAGCTACTTCCGTGCTCTCGGTCGCAACAACAATTACGGCTTGTCGGCACGCGGCCTATTGATGAACACCTGGATCGAAGGCCCAGAAGAATTTCCGCGCTTCTCCGAGTTCTACGTCGAAAAGCCCACCTCGGTCGGCACCTCGATGACCATCTATGCGGCGCTGGAAAGCCAGTCCGTGGCGGGCGCCTATCGCTTCGTGCTGACGCCGGCCGGCGAAGCGCATCAGGAAACCACGCTTGAAGTCACGGCGCGGCTGTATTTCCGCGGCGACGTCAAGGAACTGGGCATTGCCCCGCTTACTTCGATGTATCTGTTCGCCGAAGCCAACCGCACCGGCTTCAATGATTACCGTCCGCAGGTCCACGACAGCAATGGCCTGCTGATCCAGAACGAAGCTGGCGAAGTCACCTGGCGCGCGCTCAACAACGCCGCGACGCTTGGCACCGCCTATTTCTGGGAAAACAATCCACGCGCCTTCGGCCTCTATCAACGCGGCCGCGATTTCGAGAGCTATCAGGATGCCGGCGCCCATTACGAGCGTCGCCCATCGCTGCGCATCGAACCGATTGGCAACTGGGGCCAGGGGCATATCCGCCTGGTAGAAATCCCATCGCGGCTTGAAGGCGACGACAATATCGCCGCTTTCTGGATCCCCGAAGAAAAGGCCACCGCTGGCAGCTCGCGCGAATTGAGCTACCGCATGGTCTGGGGCGACCTCAATCCGGACTCGGCGAGCCCGATTGCACATGTAAAGGAAACACGCAGCGGCATCGGCGGCATATCCGGCGTTGAAGCTGTTGAGAATTTCAAGAAATTCGTCATCGATTTTGCGGGGGGCGAACTCGCAGGCATGACGGATGAGACCAAGCTCGAGGCAGTGGCCGAGGCAACAGGCGGAACCATAACAAGTTCCGTGCTTTCTCGTGTCGATGCCAATGGAGTCTGGCGTCTCGTGCTCGACGTAGAAACCGGTGATTCCACCAGCGTCGAGCTCAAGGCCTATGTAATGGGTCTTGGCCGAAAACTGACTGAAACTTGGCTCTATCAGTGGAGGCCCTCGCATGAAGCATAGTGCAGATTTTCCGTTCGCCCGGGCATTGCCCGACGCCCCCTTGGACATGCCAAAGCAGCTCCTTGAGCGCCGCAGTCTCCTCGACTTGCTGCGTATGACGCTGTCCGCCCTCACAGGGCGCTAGGTCCTAGGGTACCGCATGTTCCTACCTGCGCTTTTTCGATTGGCGACATTGTCAGTAGCAGCGACCCTCACCCTGCTGGGGGCGCATGTCTTTCTGCGCCTTACTGGCGAAGGCGGGCTGACTGCGGTCGACTTCCTGCGCACCGGCCTCGTCGCCTTCAGCGGCTTTTGGCTGGTCTGGGGCAGCGCCGCGGCTATTCTAGGTGTCTTCCGTCCTGTTCGCGTCGACACCGGCAAATCTGCCGAAGCGCCTCAGGGTACGACGGCCATCCTGGTGCCCGTGTACAATGAGGATCCCGTCGCGACATTCTCCCGCATTGCCGCAATGAACCGTAGCCTCGTCGACCTCGGGATATCCCACAAATTTCATTTCATCATTCTGTCCGATACGCAGGTCATGGAAACGGCCGCCCAGGAAGTGGTCTGGTTCAATCGGTTGATCGAAGAGCCCGACGCAATCGGCCGCGTCTTCTATCGCCGGCGTGAGCGCAATGTCGGCCGCAAGGCCGGCAATATCGAGGACTTCATCGCGCGTTCGGGTGCCGCCTATGATTACGCGCTGATCCTCGACGCCGACAGCCTGATGGAAGGCGCCACCATCGCTGCCATGGCGCGCCGTATGGATGCTGACGAGCAACTTGGGCTGCTGCAGACCGTCCCGCACGTGATTCATGCCAAAACCCTCTTCGGGCGCTCCCTGCAGTTTTCCTCAACCTATCTTTCGCCCACGTTCGCACGGGGCGCCGCCCTGATGGCTGGCAGCGAAGGCCCTTACTGGGGCCACAACGCCATGGTGCGGATGCGGGCCTTTGCCGCATGCTGTGGCCTGCCGGTGCTATCGGGTAAGCCACCCTTCGGCGGCCATATCCTGAGCCATGACTATGTCGAAGCTGCCCTGCTGTCGCGCGGCGGCTGGAAGGTCAATCTCGACCCGTCGATGCCAGGCTCGTATGAAGAAGGCCCGGAAAACCTCATTGAATACGCCAAGCGGGACCGTCGCTGGTGCCAGGGAAACCTGCAACATGCTCGCCTCGTCGGCGCGCCCGGCCTCAAGATCTGGAGCCGCTTCACCTTCATTCAGGGCATCATGGCCTATATGGCCTCCCCGCTTTGGCTGCTGCTGCTGGCAGCAAGTGTTATCGCGGCCGTGTTCCCCGACATGCCCGTCGCCATGCCCGGCTTCATGAACATCAATTTCAGCGCCTGGACCTTGATCGCGGCGGTAGCCATTGTTCTGCTTTTGCCCAAGTTCGTCATTCTGACGCGCGGCATGTTCGACGGCCACAACCGTCGCTTCGGTGGCACCCTACGTTCGCTGGCTTCGGTACTGGGCGAGATCATTGTCTCGACGCTGCTGGCACCGACACTGCTTCTTCTACAGTGCCGCTCCGTTATGCAGGTTCTGCTCGGGATTGATGGCGGCTGGCCCGCTACCACCCGAGGCCAGAACTGGGTCGATCTCAAAACCGCATTCCAGGCCAGTTGGTGGATCGTTTCCATTGCCATTCTCACTCTAGGCGGCGTCCTGATCCTCGCGCCCACAAGCGCCATTTGGGTTGCCCCGGCTATGGTGCCGGCAATTCTGGCGCCGTTCCTTATTTCCCTTACGTCGCGCCCGACCAGTAACACCG
>JAQGKG010000402.1 GCA_028290245.1 Devosia sp.
CTGCAGCCGCAAATTGCCATGCGCGATAATGATTTCAAGCGCACCTGCCAAAGTACCTGCGAAGCGGGCGGCACCTCGCCCGCCATGTGCGTCACCTATTGCCAGTGTGGGCTCGAAGGAGTCGAGACCAATGATCTCTGGAATGCCATAAACACCGGCATGGTAAGCGCACAGGAACAGACCCTGCTCGACGCACAAAACCGGCAATGTTCGGCCGTGATCTATCCCGAACTCAACGCGCCGCAATAAGACCAAAGCACGACGCCTGACCCGCGTTGTTTGCGATTTTTGCGCAGATTGCGTCTTGAATGGCAGGCCAAACGAGCGTTGATTGATCGCGCGAGTTCGATTTCCGAGTCACGGCAACCATTGGCGTCATGCCGGCTCGGGACCACACATATGTATTGAAGTCTGGATACTTCCTTGACCACCGACAAGGCTGGCCGCGTCCATTCACGCGGCGATGCACAGGCCCATGTTGCCGCTGCCCATGCGGGCAAGGGCCAAAGCCCGCTGAAGCGCATCACGCTTTATTCCCTCCGTCACCCTTGGCAATCGGGCCTCGCAATCGGCGCCACCGTCGTGGCCTCGGTGCTGCAATTGCTGATTCCGCGGCTGCTCGGTCACGCCGTCGATCAGGCGCAAGGCATCCTGTCGACGGGTTCGGAGGGGGCGCAACAGGCGCTGTTCTGGAGCGCCATGACGCTGCTCGCCGTCTCGGTGGCGCGCGGGTTTTTCACCCTGCTGCAAAACTATTATTCGGAATCGGTCGGTCACCAAGTCGGCTACGAGCTGCGGCTGGCCTTCTATGACAAGGTGCAGCGCCTCTCCTATTCCTACCACGACAAGGTTCATACCGGTGACCTGATCACCATCGGCCTGCTCGACCTCGATGGCCTGCGCATGTTCTTTGCCACGGGCTTCGTGCGTACCATCCTGCTCACCGTGCTGATCGGCGTCGGCGCTTATATGCTGCTGACCACCGACATACTGCTCGGCTGCCTGGCGCTGAGCTTTGTGCCCTTCGTCGCCTGGCGCTCCTCGGTCGCACAACTCAAGCTGCGCGGTACCTGGCTGGTGCTGCAGAAAAAGCTCTCGGCACTTACTCGAGTGATGGAAGAAAACCTCGGCGGCATTCGCGTCGTGCGTGCTTTCTCGGGTCAGGATTTCGAGCTCGCCAAGTTCGATGCCGCCAGCAAGGAGGCGCTCGACCTGTCGCATGACCGGGTGCATATCCGCGTCCGCAACACCTCCATGATGACCTTCTCGTTCTTTGCCGCCATGGGCCTGGTGCTGTGGTTCGGCGGCAATAAGGTGATCGCCGGCGAGATGACGGTCGGCACGCTGTCGAGCTTCCTCACTTTCATGACCATCCTGCAAATGCCGGTGCGCCAGCTCGGCCTGATGGTCAATTCCTTCGCCCGCGCCTCCACCTGCGGCGAGCGCTTCTACGCTTTCCTCGATCAGCCTCTGGCCATTGCGGACGCGCCCGGCGTGGCCGAACTCAAAGTCACTGACCGCACGCTGCGTTTCGAGGATGTGCATTTCACCTATCCCGGCGCCAATCACCCGACGCTCGACGGCATCACCTTCGAGGCTCGCGCCAGCCAGACCATCGGCATCGTCGGCGCGCCCGGCAGCGGCAAGTCCACCCTCGCCCACCTCATCCCGCGTTTCTACGATGTGAGCTCCGGCCGCATCACCATCGACGGTCAGGATGTCAGTCAGGTCTCGCTGCAATCTCTCCGCCGTTCGGTTGCCGTGGTGCAGCAGGATAGCTTTCTGTTCACCACCACCATCGAGAACAACATCGCGTATGGCGACCCTTGGTCCAAGGAAACCAAGATTGAGAAGGCCGCCGAAAGCGCGCAACTGCACAATTACATCATGGGTCTGCCCGCCGGCTACGACACCGTGGTGGGCGAACGCGGCGTCTCGCTGTCGGGCGGCCAGCGCCAGCGCCTGTCGATCGCGCGCAGTCTGGTGCTCAAGCCCGCCGTCATGGTGTTTGACGATTCCACCGCCGCCATCGACGCCGGCACCGAGCACCGGATCCGCAGCGCCATGCGCCGCTATGCCAGCAATCGGGTCACCTTGATCATCTCGCACCGTCTCAGCTCTTTGATGCATGCCGACATCATCCTGTTTCTTGATGGCGGCAAGATCGTCGAGCGCGGCACCCACGACGAACTGCTGGCAAACCATGGCCGTTACCGAGCGCTATACGACCTGCAGACCCGTCCCATCGAAGATCTCGAAATCGGGAGCGCCGCACAATGAGCGCTGTCGAAGAAGAAGACCGCGAGACTGCCAGCTTCCCCGGCCAGCGCCCGCCGCGTGCTAGCGTCGGCTCGCACCGCATCGAGGAAGAAATTTTCGGCAGGGCCTATGACCCCCGCACCGTGCGGCGCATCTGGGCCTTCGTTGCGCCATATCGGCTCAAGATTTACCTGTCGGTCGGTGCCGTGCTGCTGTTCACCACGACGCAACTAGCCATCCCGCTGATCATCGGACGCGCCATCGATATCGGCATGACCGAGGGCGGCAATACCACCAACCTGCTCTGGGCCGTCATCGCCTTTGCCGTCGTGGTCGTGGTCAACTTCGCCGCCTCCTGGGTGCAGGAAAGCCAGGTCGGGCAGGTGGCCGAGAACGTGCTGTTCGACATGCGCCGCGCCATGTTCGCCCAGCTGCAGCGCGTTTCGCTCAGCTTCATGGACAAGACCGAAGTCGGCCGCTTGATGAGCCGGCTGCAGGGCGACGTCAATTCCATGCAGGAATTCCTCGAAACCTCGGTAATCTCGGTCGGCGACATGGTGCTGCTGGTCGGCATCGTCGTCGTGCTGCTGACGCTCGATTTCCGCCTCGGGCTGCTGACCCTCAGCACCATGCCGATCCTCTTCATCGTTCGCATCTTCTGGTTGCCGCCTGCCAAGCGCGCTTTCTGGGCTGCTCACGAAACCAATTCGATCACCGCCGGCGCCATGGCCGAAGGCATTAACGGCGTCCGCACCGTGCAGAACCTCGACCGCCAGAAGGTCAATTTCGAGCTCTATG
>JAQGKG010000475.1 GCA_028290245.1 Devosia sp.
GCTTTATCGAAGCTGGCCATGCTGACGCCTTGGCTTTTGGTCGCGACTATATCGCCACGCCGGACTTAGCCGAACGTCTCCTGCAGGAGCTGCCACTGAACACGCCAAACAAGGACACGTTCTATGGCGAGGGTCGTGAGGGTGACACGGATTACCCAAGGCTGCTGCCGTAAAGGTGGTAACAGGTCCACTTCTTTGATTTCGAACTGACAGCGGACAGTCTTCTGTCCACCCCGTTGCGGCCCGATTCTGGCTGCGGGTCTTAAGCTTCGCCAAGGGAGTGAAAAGATATGGCCTGGCTTGGCGCTCATGCAGGGTGTTCCGCCAAGGCCCTGACTTTAGCGGCCAACTGGTCGGGCCCCTGTAGAGCCCAGTTGACAATGGAGCCCTTCGGCCATTAGTCATGCCGTCGCCGGTCTTGAGGGACGGCTGAGGGTGCAACTGTTTCTCCGCACAACCCGCAATGTTTCCCTCACAGCTGCCGGCAAGCGATTTGCCGACGAACTGCTGCCTGCCATGGAGCAGATCGACAGGGCAGTTTCCGCCTTGAGCGAAGTTTCAGAACGGCCGTCAGGTCGAATCCGCATCAACGCTGATCCGGCAGCAGCCGAACAAGTCATGGACACCCTGATCCTGCCGTTTCTCGCGGCTTATCCCGAAATGGAAATCGAAATCGCTGGCGAGAAGCGGCTCGTCGACATCGCCAAGGATGGGTTCGATTGCGGCATCAGGGTCGGCGATTTGGTAGCCGGCGACATGATCGCGGTTCGCATCAGCCAGCCGCAACAGCATATCGTGGTTGCCTCACCAGAATACCTGGCTGCGCACGCGCCCATATTGTCTCCTGCAGATTTGGTCACACACGCCTGTATTCAACTGCGGATGCCAAGCGGCAACCTTTACAGGTGGGAGTTCTCGCGTAACGGAGAGGCCCTTCAGATTGCAACCTCCGGGCGGCTGGTGCTGACCAATTCCCGGCTGATCCTCGCTGCCGTTCGAGCCGGACTTGGGTTGGGATATGTAAATCGATGGGCGGCAAGCCGGCCCCTGTCCGAGCAGCGGATCGTGCAGCTTTTGCCGGACTGGACGCCGCCCTGTGCGGGCCTAAGCTTGTACTACCCGAGACATCACCATCTTAGCGCGGGCATGCGAAGCTTCGTTGAGTTTGCCCGGAAGAGCGTGAGGAACTGACGGCTGTGGCAGGAGGGTGTCTGACGTCCCTATCCGCTCCCGTGAACACGTGATGCATAAAGTTTATTGTCGTCCGAAAAGCTTGCCGGGCGACAGTGTCCGCTATCTCGCACCCCAGCCAAAAGCCGCTTGTCCGTTTTCCACCCCGCTTCAGACATCAAGCATTTGGCGGCACACCAAATCAAATGGCCGGTGAAGCTAGAACGTAGCCATGTCGCAAAATCATCAGGTCCGTTTTAGCCACTTCTTTTCGAGCCGGCATGCCATGGTGTAGGCGGGATCGTAGACATTACCGACATCGTAACGCACGACCTGACCAAGCAGGTGGCTCGCGGCAATGGTATCGAGGCCAAAGTCGCTAGCCAGCCAGGCCAGCATTTCGGTTGTTGCGTGCTGCAGCGCCTGCTCGAGCGGCCGGGCATTTCCGATCGTGAAGATGTCTGTTTCGGTCTCACCCCGCGGCCAGACTATGCTGCTGCGCTTTTCGACCGAAAGCCGAACGGTGACCTCGAACGTGGTCTCGATCCCTGTGCCGACAATCTCACCATCGCCTTGGGTCGCATGGCAATCGCCGAGGAAGAATAGCGCGCCAGGCGCCGCCACGGGAAGCCAGACCGTGGTGCCAGGACCAAACAGGCGGTAATCCATGTTGCCGCCAAACTCGGCGCTGGTTGCAGTGGAAATGGCCTGGCCGAGTTTTGGCGCGACGCCGAAGCAGCCAATCATTGGCGCCAGGGGGAGGACAAAATTCTCGAGGCCTTTGACCGGTTCAGCAAGATGCACCGTCAGCGTCTCACGATCGATGTTCCAGGTTGTCACCGCGCGCGGTGGCAGTGCACGCACGATTTCGGGATCAACGACACCAGCCGACACAACATTGCCGGTCCAGCCGGTATCGCGGGTTGGCCTCATCGAAAGTATTTCCACCCTGAGTGCGTCGCCGGGTTCGGCGCCTGCGACGTGGATCGGGCCGTTCATCGGGTTCGGGCCATGTTTGCGCTGCACGCCGTCGGCATCGAACCCACGGGCATCGACTGTCTCGGTCACGACGGTGTCTCCGTCGGCTATGGTCAGTGCTGGTGGAAACGTGCCGATAACGTTGTGATATTCAGTCGGAACAAAGCGATGCAGGGTCATGCCGCAATCCTGCTGGAAGGACGCGAGCAAGTCCACAGATTCGATGGCTTCCCAAGGTTCCAACGAACGTCGGAAGCGCCGCCTTTCTCGTCCGATCGGCGGCGACCGAACAATTAGCTCGGGTGGAAAATATCTTGCGTCAAGCTTCGCAGTGCGATGTCGAGGACACCAGATTGACCACGGCGCCTTGGCCTGATGAGATGGAACTCGCACTTATTAAAGCAGTAACGGGGTTCTGCTGCAGGTGAGTTAATGCGCTCCGCGAGCCATCGACATGATTGCTCGCGAAGGTGCACTATGCAGAAATGGGGGCGTGCTTCGATTATCGAATTCGCCGTGAGAGCTTGTGCTCAAACTGGCACCTGAGGCAGGGGCCTCATTGAAAAGCTGCCCGGAAAGGGCGCAACAGGAGACTGCAATGGCACGACGACTGACAACAGGACTTATTCTGGCTTCGACCTTTCTGGGATCGTCGGGTCTGGCGTTTGCGCAGACGACGCTAACCATCGAAAGCTGGCGCAACGACGACCTGCCCATCTGGAACGAGAAGATCATTCCCGCCTTTGAAGCCGCCCACCCCGAGATCAATGTCGAGTTTTCGCCCCTCGGCCCAACCGAATACAATTCGGCGGTGGGTGCCAAGCTCGAAGCCGGCACCGCAGGCGATCTTATCACCTGTCGTCCTTTCGATCTGGCCCTGGCCCAGTTCAACGCCGGCTATCTTGCGCCGCTGAATGATCTGCCCGGTATCGAGAACTTCTCCGCGGTCGCCAAGTCCGCCTGGACCACCGATGACGGCGCTACCACGTTCTGCGTGCCAATGGCTTCGGTGATCCATGGCTTCATCTACAACAAGGATATCTTCGCTGAACTCGGCCTAGAAGTGCCCAAGACCGAAGACGAGTTCTTCGCCGTCCTCGACGCCATCAAGCAGGACGGCACCTATACCCCGCTTGCCATGGGCACCAAGGATCAGTGGGAGTCGGCGACGATGGGGTATTACAATATCGCCCCAAATTACTACAAAGGCGAGGAAGGCCGTCTTGCGCTGATCTCGGGCGAACAGAAGCTGACCGATCCGCAGTGGGTCGAGCCCTATACGACCTTGGCGCGCTGGAGCGAGTATCTAGGCGACGGCTTTGAGGCCCAGACCTATCCTGACAGTCAGAACCTCTTCACCCTCGGACGCGCCGCAATTTTCCCGGCCGGCTCGTGGGAAATCTCGGTGTTCGAACCGCAGGTCGATTTCGAGATGGGCGCCTTCAAGCCCCCGGTTAAGAATGCCGGCGACCAGTGCTATATTTCCGATCACAACGACATCGGCCTCGGCCTCAACGCGGCCTCTGCCAATGTGGAAGCCGCACGCACCTTCCTGTCGTGGGTTGCCTCGTCCGAGTTCGCCGAAATCTATGCGAACGCGTCGCCCGGCTTCTTCAGCCTCAATTCTGCAGCCGTGCCGCTCGAAAATGAGCTGGCGCAGGAGTTCGTCTCTTGGCGGCAAGATTGCGAAACCACCATTCGCCATCCGGCTGCAATTGTCGGCCGCGGCGAGCCTAACCTGGACATTGAGACCTGGCGCGAGTCCGCCAACGTGATCAACGGCACCACCACGCCGGAAGATGCCGCCAAGATCACCCAAGACGGCCTTGCTTCTTGGTATAAGCCACAGCAAGCCAACTAAGCGCACCTAACCTGAAGGCTGCGGAGGATAGTCTTCGCAGCCTTCTTTTGACTCTGCCGGAGCGCACTTGGAACAGCATGACCATCGACATACCCGCTTCGATTACTCTCGGTTCTTCCAGGCCGCCCCGATGGCACATCCTTGTTTTTCTGGCACCCGCGCTGCTGGTCTATACGGTGGTGATGATCTATCCGCTGCTTGAGACCCTGCGGCTGTCCCTGTTTGTGGCAGGGCCCGAGGGGCAGCGTTTCGTTGGCCTCAACAATTTCGCTCGGCTTCTGGGTGATCCGCGCCTCGCGGCGAGCTTCTGGAACGCGCTGTCCAATAACTTCGTGTTTTTTGCCATCCATATGCTGGTGCAAAATCCGATAGGCATCCTGCTCGCGGCGCTGTTGTCCATGCCTGGCCTCCGCCTGCGAAGCTTTTACCGGACTGCCATTTTCGTGCCGACTATTTTGTCCTTCGTTATCATCGGCTTTATTTGGAAGCTGATCCTGTCCCCGCTTTGGGGTGTTTCGCCCTATCTGCTGGACCTAATCGGGCTCAAGCACCTGTTCGGGCCCTGGCTTGGCCAAGCCCAGTCGGCGTTGATCACCGTATCGCTGATCTCGGTCTGGCAATATGTCGGCATTCCCATGATGCTGATCTATGCCGCGCTGCTGTCCATCCCTGACGATGTCATCGAAGCCGCCGAGATCGATGGTGTTACCGGCCTGTCCCAGTTCTTCAAAATCCAACTGCCGCTGATCCTGCCCACAATCGGCATCATCTCGATCCTAACCTTCGTCGGCAATTTCAATGCCTTCGACCTGATCTATGCTGTCCAGGGCGCGATTGCGGGTCCGGACGGATCAACCGATATCCTGGGTACCCTGCTGTATCGGACATTCTTCGGCTTCCAGAACCAGATGGGCGACCGGCATCTGGGCGCGACCATTGCAACGCTGATGTTCTTCATCATTCTTGCGGGAGTGGCCGTC
>JAQGKG010000418.1 GCA_028290245.1 Devosia sp.
GCCGTGTCGGTCAAATGTCGGTCTTTCGCTGCGGTTCGATGAGGCTCTTGAGGCGGGCAACCGCATCGGCGATCGGCAGCGTTTCGCGCTCGCCGGTTTTGCGATGCTTGATCTCGGCATCACCCGAGGCCACGCCACGCGGCCCTAGGATGATTTGGTAGGGAATGCCGATCAGGTCAGCGGTGTTGAATTTGGCGCCAGCACCCTGGTCGCGGTCGTCATACAGCATGTCGAGGCCAGCCGCGTTCAGCTCTGCATAGAGCGTGTCGCAGGCCGCGTCACAAGCTGCGTCGCCAGCCTTGAGGTTGATCAGCACGGCTTCGAATGGGGCAACGGACACCGGCCACACGATGCCGGAATCGTCGTGGAACGCCTCGATGATGGCAGGCACCAAACGCGACGGCCCAATGCCGTATGAGCCCATATGCACGATGGTTTCCTTGCCGTCCGACCCTGTAACAGTGGCCTTCATGGGTTCGGAATACTTGGTACCGAAGTAGAAAATATGGCCGACTTCGATGCCGCGTGCGGAAACCCGGAATTCCTCGGGAACGGCGGCCTCATACTCAGCCATGTCGACCATGTCCTCGGTCGCTGCATAGTAGGAGGTCCAGTCGTCGAACATCGGCTTGAGGTCGCCGCGGAAGTCGGTGTCCTTGCTGGGAATGGGCTTGTCCAGCAGGCGACTGTCACAGAACACAGCGCTTTCGCCGGTCTCGGCCAATACGATCCACTCATGGCTGAGGTCGCCGCCAATTGGACCAGTGTCGGCACGCATTGGAATGGCGGTTAGGCCCATGCGGGCATAGGTGCGCAGATATGAGGCGAAGACCCGCTCATAGGCTTTCACCGCGTCTTCCTTGGTCAGGTCGAACGAATAGCCGTCCTTCATCAGGAATTCGCGGCTGCGCATGGTGCCAAAGCGAGGACGCACCTCGTCGCGGAACTTCCACTGGATGTGATAGAGGTTCAGCGGCAAGTCCTTGTAGGACTTCACATAAGTGCGGAAAATGTCGGTGACCATCTCTTCATTGGTCGGCCCATAAAGGAATTCCCGCTCGTGGCGATCCTCGATGCGCAGCATCTCCTTGCCATAGGCATCATAGCGCCCAGATTCGCGCCACAGGTCGGCGGGCTGGATGGTCGGCATTAGAAGCTGGATCGCACCGGCGCGATCCTGCTCTTCCTCGATGATCTTTTGGACCTTCATCAGCACTTTGTAGCCGAGCGGCAGCCAGGAATAGAGTCCGGCGGCTTGCTGGCGGATCATGCCGGCGCGCAGCATTAGGCGGTGCGAGACAATTTCGGCTTCCTTGGGCACATCGCGCAGTACGGGCAAGAAATAGCGGGACAGGCGCATGGACAACTCCCGGAAAGATCCGTCGACTCGAGGCTTTTGTTGATGCCCACTCAAATCCTGTTCGTCCATCCGATGCAAGCATGGAAGGCATGCAGAATCTGCGTGACAGCGCGAAATCTTATTGTTAGGGTCCGTGACAATAAAGCACAGGCGGTGACAAACCGCCGGACGTCGACAACGTCAAGGGAGGAGCGTTGGCTGCCGCTGCAAAGCGTGCCTAAGACCAGCGTATTGTCGATCAAACTCAATTCAGCGGGGCCTTGCGCCCCGCTTTTTTGTTTCCGGTTCAGACTATAAGCGGGAACTGCTGAAGAGAAGGTGCAGCAATGGCGGAAGCGGCAGACCTCAGACGCATGGCTCTAGCCCTGCCCGGCACCAGCGAAGCACCGCATTTCGACCGCGCCGCGTTCAAAGTCGACCGCATCTATGTGACGCTGACCGGTGATGGGCTCACCGCCAACTTCAAATTCACGCCGGATGAGCAGGACTTCAAATGCCAGTTGGCGCCTGAGGTCTTTGCGCCGATCGACAATTCCTGGGGACGTCACGGTTGGACAGTCGCCACGCTGGCGGCTGCTACGATGGGTGACATTAGCCTTGCCCTTGAGACTGCCCATGCACACGCAGTCGGCAAACCAAAGCCCAAGCGCTTCTAGCGTTCAGATGCCCGTCCTCGGAAGATCACTGGGGACTGAATATAACGTCAGCGGTTCCAGTAGTGATGCAGCGTTTCGTTGCTCAGGCCCCAAAACAACAGTGCTGTCACTACAATAGCAATGCCGGTGGCTATCAGGGCGCGGCGCAGCAGGTGCGGCACTGCCGGCGCTCCGGGATCGGTACCCGCCACGACGTGACCGACCTCCGACTGGCTGCGATTGCCAATCGGCAGCACGGCGACAAAGGTCAGCCACCAGATGACGAAAAACACGGCGATGACGGAGCCGATCTGCATAGGCTTTCCTTCGCTAGAATACATTCTCAATACGCCGACGGGCATCTCCGCGAAAGCAGAAATGCCCGTTTCTTATTGACGCACTAGAACCGATCAGACGCGGTGCACGAACACCGAGACGTTAGGCTTGCGGCCCCAATAGGCGTTGACCTCATTGCGAATGGCCTTGAACAGGGCCGAATTCAGCACCTCGGTATCGCTACGGCGCTTCGGCGGCATCGACTTCAGCACGCCGGCAACGGTGTCTTCCACCAGATCGCTCAGTGATTCTTCCTCGGTCTCCGGCAGGCCTTCGATCACCAGATCGGGACCAGAAACAACCTGACCGCCGCCATTGACGCAAAGGCTAACCACGACGTGGCCGCCGAATGACAGACGACGACGACCCTTGACGCCGGATTCCTCAGGCGTGCAGAGCACCAACCCGTCGAGATAAAGCTCGCCGGTCCGCACTTCACCCGGGAAGGTCTGGGTTTCTGGAAACAGGCGGACCAGATCGCCGTTACGGGCCTCAATGACATTGGCAATGCCAGAGTCGCGACCCAGCTTGGCGTGAGCCTTAAGGTGAACGGCTTCACCATGTACGGGAATCAACACGTCTGGCTTCAGCCATTCGTACAGCCGGCGCAGTTCTTCACGACGCGGATGGCCGGTGACGTGAACCAGACCATCACTCTGGGTGATGACCTCGACGCCCTTGTCGATCAGCAGGTTCTGGATATCGATGACTTCACGCTCGTTGCCTGGAATAGCCCAGGACGAGAAGATCATGCGATCGCCAGCAGCCAGTTCGATCACCGGATGTTCGCCACGCGCGATACGAGCGATGGCGGCACGCGCCTCGCCCTGCGAGCCGGTACAGATCAGCACAATCTTGTTGCGAGCCAGCGTCTTGTAGGCGTCCTGGTCGAGCAGCGGCGGCAGACCTTCCAGCATGCCCAACTCGCGTGCAATGCCGGTGATGCGGTGCAGCGAACGACCAGACATAACCACGGTGCGGCCCGCCTTTTCCGCGGCGCGCACGATGGAGATAACGCGACCAACGTTGGACGCAAAGGTGGTGACGGCAACGCGGTTTGGCGATTCGGCAATCATCGCAGCCAGATTGGCAGCAACTTCGGCTTCGCTCGGGCTTTCGCCATCCTTAAGCGCATTGGTCGAATCACAGATCAGGGCCAGCGGCGTCGAACGATCCTCGCCGATCTTCTTGAGGCGCTCAACGTCGGTCGGCGCGTTGCCAACGGGCGTCGGATCAAGCTTCCAGTCGCCAGTATGCAGTATGCGGCCGACGGGGGTTGAAATCAGCAGGGCATTAGATTCAGGAATCGAGTGGGCAACGTTGATTGCTTCGATGGTGAAGGGGCCGACCTCGAAGGGCTTGCCCGGACGCATTATGGTGACATCAACGTTTTCGACGATCCCATCGCCTGCCCGCTTCGCAGCCAGCATGGCGGCGGTGAACGGCGTGCAATA
>JAQGKG010000440.1 GCA_028290245.1 Devosia sp.
CGGTGTGCAGGACGCAGATCATCCGGTCGCTATCACATTGATCGGTGCCGACGTCGATGGCACCGTCGGCAGTTTCAGGGTGACCAGCCTTCCCACCACCGGCATGTTATATAGGGATGGTGCGGCCACGACACCGGTGGTCGCAGGCGCAGCCATATCGGCGAACGGCAACAAGCTGACGCTGTATTACAAGCCGGCCGCGGGCTGGGTCGGAGACGCGAGCTTTACCTATACGGCGCGCGATGATCTCGGGCTCGACAGCGCGAGCCAGGCAGTGGTTAATCTGACGGTTCAACCCTTCGTCGCCGAACCGGCGCCTGTACCGGTCGAGGCGGCACCTGTGCCGGTCGCAACGGTGCCAGCCGTCATTGTCGTTTTACCGGCGTCGCCGATGCCGGCAAGCGCCGCCGCGGCTGTGCCGGCCCCAGTCGGGGCTCGTCCAACAGATATGGACGGGGTACCCGGGGCGCCGGTTGAACTGGGGATGGTCGTCACTGCCGACTTCGGGCAGGCGACAACGGTCACCTCGACCGACATTGCGCCCGCGCGTAACGGCCTGCGTATCATTGCGCCGGGCATGATCGCGCCGCAGGACGCGAACGCGATCGAAATTGCATCGATTCCTGTCGCAACCAGCATGGCGAATTTCTGGCGCGGACTGTCGGATGTGCTCGGTTCATCGGGCGGTGCCACCGCTGCGCCTGCAAGCCTCACCATGGTCAGCGGGCTCGATGAATTTCGCGACAGCATAAGAACAAGTGAAGTACGGGAGCAGCAGGCCGTCGGTATTTCAGTCGCCGCCGGTACCAGCGTTTCGGCCGGGTATGTGATCTGGTTGTTGCGCGGCGGCGTGCTCGCGACCAGCCTGATGTCGTCCCTGCCGGCGTGGCGTTTTGTGGACCCATTGCCGGTGCTCAACCGGCTCGGTCGCGATGACGACGACGAGCATGACGATGATTCCCTTGAAGCGATGGTCGGTACGGACCCGGACGAACCCGAAGCTGAAGAAGACATTAGGACACCCCGATGAAAGCGCTCTCCGCAAAAGCCCAAATAGCGTCCGGACTCGGATTCCTCGTCGCCAGCGTGATACTGGGCGCTTCCTTCCTTGGCTTCGTCCCGGACCAACTTGGCGCGGTTCGCGACGGCCGCGCCGCCTTGGCGGAGACCCTCGCCATGAGCGGCACTGCAATGGTCACCAACGGCGACCCGCGCATGTTCGAGTCCACCTTGCGCATGGTAGTTACCCGCAATGCAGACATGCTGTCAGCCGGATTGCGACGGGCCGACGGTGAACTGGTTGTCGCGGTCGGCGAGCATAACAGGGACTGGGTCAAATCGGCCGATACCTATTCGACCGATACCCAGATGCGCGTGCCGGTCATGTCCCGCGACGCCAGATGGGGGCAGCTTGAGTTGCGTTACCGGGCGCCTGCAGGGCAGGGATGGATGTCGGTCGTGCAAAGCCCGCTGTCGAAGCTGGTCTTGTTCGTATCCCTTGCGTGTTTCTTTCTGTTCTATTTTTATCTCGGCAAGGTGCTGCGTCAGCTCGACCCGTCCGCAGCGATTCCGGGACGGGTGCGTGCCGCGCTGGACACATTGGCGGAAGGTTTGCTCGTGATAGACCGCAAGCAGAATATCGTCCTGGCCAATGAGGCGCTTGCTGCGTTCCTCGGCAAGACGCCTGACGCATTGCTTGGCCAGAACGCGGCGAAGCTGGGTTGGACAGATGAAAAAGGTAATCTCCTCGACAAGGACCAACTCCCATGGCTGGCCAGCCTGCGCAGCGGTGCGGGGTCGGTCGACAGCATGATCAACTTGCGCGGCACCGACAATCAGCAGCGCAACTTCATCGTGAACTGCTCGCCGGTTTATGGTGCGCGCGGTAAAGCCAACGGCGTGTTCATCAGCCTGAACGATGTCACGCAGATCGAACGCAACAAGGTCGAGCTGCGCGAGGCGAGGGACGAAGCAGAATCGGCCAGTCGCGCCAAGAGCGATTTTCTCGCCAACATGAGTCATGAAATCCGTACGCCGATGAACGCCATCCTCGGCTTCACCGAGTTGCTCAAGCGCGGCTATGGCCGGGATGAGAAGGAGGCCACCCAGTTCCTCAATACCATCCACTCCAGCGGCAGGCATCTGCTCGAGCTGATCGACGATATCCTTGATCTTTCCAAGGTGGAAGCCGGGCAGATGGAGATGGAGTGCATCCCGTGTTCTCCGCATCAGATAGTGCGCGAGGTGGTCAATGTCCTGGCCGCCCGTGCCGCCGAAAAGGGCATCGCCGTCGCGTTTCATGCGCGCGGTCCGATCCCTGAAACAATTCAATGCGACCCCGGTCGCTTGCGCCAGATCGTCACCAACCTGACCGGCAACGCGATCAAGTTTACCGGGGAGGGCAGTGTCACCGTGGTGCTCCACCTCGAACAGCAGGGCGAAAAGCCGTTGTTCGCTATCGATGTGGTCGATACCGGTATCGGCATTCCCCACGACAAGCTGGATGCCATCTTTGAAGCATTTGTACAAGCCGACACCAGCGTGACGCGCCGCTTCGGCGGAACCGGCCTGGGGCTTTCTATCAGCCGGCGTTTCGCGCGCGCTTTGGGCGGTGATATCGTCGCCAGCAGTGTGCCGGGAAACGGCAGTACATTCGCGGTCAGGGTGGCGTGCGGCCGGCTCGACTAAGTCCGTTTCATCACACCGGAAGAAGTGCAGGTGAAAGAGCAAGGGCAAGAGGCGCAGGAACAGTCGCATTGGATGTTCCCGGCGGATGCAAGGGTGTTGGTGGTGGACGACGGCCCGGAAAACCGGAGACTCGTCAAACTGGTTCTGGAAGAATCGGGTTTGCCGGTGGAAGAGGCAGAGAATGGCGAGATCGGTCTCGCGAAGGCGCTCGCAGGGCGATTCGACATGGTGCTGATGGATATGCAGATGCCGGTGATGGATGGGTATGCGGCCACACGGCTGTTGCGTGAAGGCGGCTACACCAAACCGGTTTTTGCGCTGACGGCGCATGCGATGAAGGGATTCGAGCAGGAGATCATGGCGGCCGGGTGCTCCGGTTACGTGACCAAGCCGATCGATATCGATTGGATGATGCAATCGATAGCGGAAGTGCTGGGTGGCCGGCGCGTTGCAGG
>JAQGKG010000481.1 GCA_028290245.1 Devosia sp.
ATCGAGCCATTGATGACCGGCGTCGGACCGGTAGAGGCCGCCATTGCGGTAACGCGGGCGCTGACGACAGGTCCCTTGCCCGCGCTTGTGGTAACGCTCGGCTCGGCCGGCTCAAAAGTGCTGGAACAGTGCGGCGTGTATCAGGCGAGCAGCGCGTCCTATCGGGACATGGACGCTTCGGCGCTTGGGTTTCCCAAAGGCCAAACGCCGTTCCTCGACCTGCCGCCCGTGTTGCCGCTGGTGACTTTGAACGGGTTGCCGATGGCAACATTATCGACAGGCGCTAATGTCGTTTCAGGCGCTGCCTATGATGGCGTCCAGGCCGAGATGGTGGACATGGAAACCTATGCCGTGCTGCGGGCCTGCCAGACGTTCGGCGTGCCCCTGCTGGCCCTGCGTGGTATTTCAGATGGCGCGGATGAACTCGGCCATGTCGACGACTGGACGCGGTATGCATATCATCGACGAGAAGCTGGCTGCGGCCGTCGACTTGATCGAGGCGGCTTACGGCTGATTGCTCGCAGCCTTCTTGTCTCGACGCGCGCGGCTCCAGGTGCTCCATTTGCGAGTGCCTCGGACAATCGCGGTGTTGACCGGGCCTTGCAGGAAGACAAGGTCGAGGGCCAGCAGCAGCAAGCCCAGGGGCAGCATCCAGATGCCAAGCACGGGCAGGAAGCTGAAAATGCCGCCAAAAACCAGGAGGATCCCGAGCGGGATGCGGATCAGCCGCGCTCCCGGCCGGCGGATGCGTTCCAGCAAGCGTGCAGCTGCCGTGGGAACACGCTTCTGCAAGCGGTCGAACTGACGGTTGAGGCGGGCGCGGCTCTTGGTTGCCATAGTCATGTCCCCTCTGGCGATGATCCGCACTGCATTTGGTAAGACCATAGCGTCAATCCAAGGGCAGCGCGGTCACTTTTTCGCGGCAGCTCGCCCTGAATGCAGGCCTTCAATGCGCTGGTTTTCGGAACTTACAAGCGCCAGCCCGAGTTGAGCCATCATTCACATCATTCGGAGCGTCAACATGGCCATCTCGGCGAAACGTACAATCAGGGCTGCCCGCAAGGACGGCGAGGACATCACCGAAGCGCTGCTCGACCAGATCGCAGTGCTGCGCCGGGAAATTGCCGAAATCAGCGACGCTGTGAATGACTATAGCGGCCATGCCTTCAGCGACGTTCAGCACAATGCCCTCGCGCTGGCCAAGGAAGTGCGTCATCAAGGCTCGATCGCCCTGCGTCAGGCTAACAAGCAGGCCCAGGTAGCCAGCAAGGCCGTGCAGGAAAATCCTATCCCGGTGATCGCCGTCCTCGGCACCATCGCACTTCTGTCGGCGCTGCTGTTCACCCGCGACTAAAATTCATGTTTCGCTAACCCTTCGGGTGAAGCGAGCCTTAAGCCTATTGGGGCATTTCTAGTCAAACTTGCACAATTGCAACAGACTGGAGATGCCCCATGGCTCTTTCCAAATACATTCTGCGTATCGCTGCACTAGCCGTCGTCGCGACGAGCATGGGCGGCTGCAGTTTCCTCGGCATCAATTTCGGCATGGCGCAGCTCAGCGAAAAAGAATGCCTGATGCGCGCACTGTATTTTGAATCCAACCGCTCAAGCTCCGAAGGCATGCTGGCCGTCGGCACGGTTGTGATGAACCGTCTCTATGATGGCCGCTATCCCCGGTCTGTCTGCGGCGTCGTGGGCCAGAAGAACCAGTTTGCCCAAGGTGTGCTCACCAAGAGAATGACCGATAGCGGCGCTGTGCTGGCCTCGCAAATGGCCGATCAGGTGTTGCGCGGCGCGCGTCATCCAGGCGTTGGTAATGCCCAGCACTTCCACACGGCCGGACTGCGCTTCCCCTACAACAATATGTATTACGTCCTTGAAGCGGGCGGCAACGAGTTCTACGAAAAGCGCAAACCCGGCACGTTCTGAGCCGGGCTGGCTGCTTGGCCAAGATCGCGCTGGTCGGCCCGTGCATGGGCGGTCTGGTTTAGTTCAGAAATCGCCGCCCACATCGAAATCACCGCCGCCCATGTCATCGCCACCGATGTCGTCGCCACCGGTATCGATATCTTGTTCGTCAGGCGGCGTGCCCTCATCGAGAGGCGTGACTTCGTCGGCTTGAGCGCCACCTGTGAACATGCTCGCGATGGCGCTGCCGAGTAGAACTCCGCCGGTGATGCCGAGCGCCGTCTGCGCTGCACCAGCGAGGAAACCGCCGCCGCCAGCACTGCGCCTGTCACCATAGTCCTGCTGCTGGCGATCCCAAGGACCGCGGGTACGGGCTGTTTGGGGCTGCTGCGGCTGCTGACCATTGAACAGGCCACCCAGGAAGCCGCCGGACGGGCGCTGGCTGGCTTCGAGTTGTTCGATGCGTTCCTGTGCCTGCCGCAGCGCCTGTTCCTGGATCAGAATGGTTTGCGCCATGTAATAGGGCGCGGGCGGATAGTCGCGCAGCCGCTGCTGGATCAGCGCTTCGGCGTCTGAGTCGCGTGGCGCGCTTTTGCGGGCTACGTCCTCTATGCGGTCAAACAGGCCGTCGATGGCCTGCTGGTCTTGGCTACTCGGCATGGTCTCACTCCCTGGGCGACTGGTCATGATCAACAAGTGGGAAGGGATGCCGATCGTTGCAATGCCGATGAGGCATTGCGCAGCCCTGCCCCCAGCAGGCCACGCTGGTCTACTTGTTACCGTTCACCCGCAGCACGTAGCCGATGACAATGGCTACGGCCTCGTACAACTCCAGCGGAATGGTGTCGTCGATCTCGACGCCGGACAATGCTTGGGCGAGCACCGGGTTGGCTTCGATGATGATGCCGTTTTCCTCCGCCAGCGCGACGATGCGGTCGGCCATCAATCCACGGCCCTTGGCGATGATCTTGGGGGCCTCACGGCTGCCCTTCTCGTATTGCAGGGCGATGGCCAAGGCGCGCGGCTTGATCTCGTCGCTCACGAGCGCGAATCGACGAAATGGCCAGAAGGCGCGGGGGCAGCTGGCGGTTCGCCGCTGCGGACGATGACTGCGCCGAGCTTGAGGTGGGCGGCGTCGAGGGCTTCTCGGAGCAGCAACACTTCTTCGTTCAGCGCAGCCGAGGCATCCGGCTCGCTGGCCCAGAGCATGACGCCGGTGGTGCCGGCGCGGAGCGACACCTGGGCGCCGACTTCGCCCATGTTGGGCAGGTTGATGGCAAAGCGCATCTGCCAGCCGCGTTCGCTCACGGAGTGGGTTTCGCTGTGCTGGTCGCGATGAATCTGGAACTGCATCAGCGTCTGGTGCTGGCCGATCAGCACAGGCAAATCCATGCTCCAGTCAGCGGTTTTCACCGCAGGGTCGGGTAGCGATGCGTGCTGATGCAGGCGCGTCCGGGCCAGCGCAGACTCGGTGCGCTCCAACAGATGCTTGCCGATTTCTTCTGGCGGCGCGTCGGCATCGATGGGCGCTGCATCGCCCCCGCGTGCGCGGGGGACAATGCCCTTTAGTGGCGGCGCAACTTGGACTACTGCAGCCATCGGCGCCTGCTGGCCGAGCCAAGTGGTTAAAGTCTGGCGCAAGGTCAGCAGGGCCGATTTCATATCGGTTTGCGGCAGCGGCGTTTGGCCTTGCGCCAGCGCCGCTTCCTGGAAGATGCCAGAACCGCGCACGGCTGACTGCAAGGCGACACCGTCGAACTTGGGTGCGTCGATGGCGATGCGGCCGGACAGCACCTGTTGCGCGGCTTTGACCACCGGCTCGGGCAGCACGACCTTGCCGGCAAGGGTGGTCAGGGCGGTGGTGAGCGCTGTGACAGAGCCTTGCTGCGGCACAGCTGCGTGGACCATCTGGGCCAGCGCAGCCTGTGGCGTGGTCGCGGCAGGGGTGGCGTTGCCGGAGAGCGGGTTATTGGTCGCGCCACCGGCGGGCGCCACGGCCAGCACCGGCCGAACGCTGCCGGGTGTGGTGGTTGCGGCTGCCGCTGGTTGCGGCGCTGCCGTGGCAGCATGCGCGACGGCAGCGGGATTGGGATTAGCGGCTGATTGCGGATAGAGCGATGGCGGGGCGGCCTGTGCAGCAATCGCTGCGGGCTGTGGAGTGGCGGATGTCGGGACAGGCGCCTGGGCAACTACTGGAGAAGCGGCAGCGGGCAAAGGAGCGCCTTGTGCAGCGGGTGCCGTCAGAAGTGGAGCGGCCGTCAGGGCAGCGACCGTCGCAGGTGCAGCAAGTGTTGGCGGCGGCGTTGCGCTAGCCTGCACCGCAGGCATTGGCATGGCGGCCTGCGGTGGTAGCGCAGCAGGCGCCGGGCTAGCTGTCGTCGCGAACTGCGCTGTCGCCGCCTGCAATGCGAGCTTCATCTGTTGGCCGGTGCCTTGCACCTGAAGCTGGATGGTCTCGCCCGCCTTGACCGCAACCGGCAACATCAAGTTCAGCAGTTGGCCGCGGATTTCGACCTGGGTGCCGCCATTTGGCATGGTGCCGATGATCTTGGCGTCGAGCATCTGGCCGGACTGCAAAGCCAGCGCCTGCAGCGTGCCGGTGCGGGCAGGCGTCACGATCGGTGGCAGTTGCGAGGGGATCGTCGTCACGTTCCAAGCCTCAGCCGCGGTATGCGGCACATCACACTAGCGCAAAACCAGCATCCGATGATTCCCGGCTTTTGGGAAACTTAACGTGGTCTGAAGGCTGGGCTCAGTCGGGACGGATGTCGGTGTAGTCCTTAGTGGCCGGCTTGCCGCGGAAGGTGACCCAGAAGAAGTTGAGTGTGTAGGTGCCGGCAGTGCGAAACACGCCTTCCTTTTCGAGGCGGCGGCCCGAGGTCTTCATCTTGAGCTTGAAGGTCCATTTGACGCCGCCGACCTTTGACAGGCGCACCGCAACATCGGTGTCTTCGCCGAAAAACTGAATGCTGCGGTCATAGCCGCCGACATCGGCCCAAGCCTGGCGGCGGAAGATGAAATTGCCGCCCTGCACTACCGAGCCGACGCGCAGGATGTAGCGGTTGAGCACGTAGATCAGCCAGGTGAGGCCGTAGAAGGCATTCACCAGAAAACGGCTCCAGGCGCCCATGTCGTAGTAGACGTAGGGCCCGCTGAGGCAGACCAGTTTCGGGTCGCGGTTAAACTCGCTGAACACCATATCGAGCCAGCCCTCGGGCACGATGGTGTCGCTGTCGATATTGGCGATCAGCTCAAAACCTTCGCTGGCGGCAAAGCCGGCGTCACGGGCGTTGACCAAGCCCTTCTTGGGCTCATCGACCACGCGGACGGTGGGAAAGCCGCGGGCGATCTCACCGGTGCGGTCGGTGGAGGCATTGTTGACAACGATGATCTCGGCATCGGCGCCGGAGCGCGCTATTTCTGCGACGACTGACTCCAAGCATTTGCCGATGAGCGCCTCTTCATTATACGCCGGTATGACGAACGCCAGTTTCATCTGTGCCTCTTGCTGGGCTGGCGGCGCTGCCGCAATGGGCTGCAAATAGCCGTTGCCCGTCGTAACGGCAACAGAGCGCAGCTATTTTCCCGCACAGCCCATTACGCAAGGCGTTAGCCGATGTAGTCGCGCTTGCCGACCGGCACGCCGCCATGGCGCAGAATGGCGTAGGCTGTGGTGACGTGAAAGAAGAAGTTGGGCAGCGCCCGCTCCGTCACATAGGTCAGGCCGTTCATGACCACGTCCTTGCCACCAAGCTTGAGCGTGACATCGCGGGCTTCGCTGCCTTCGAGATCGCTTGGCTTAATGGTGGCCAGCAGGTCGAGGGCCTTCTGGATTCGGGCACGCAGTTCCTCGAAGCTGGTTTCGGTATCGGGCCACGACGGGATGTCACGACCGGCTAGGCGCGAAACGCAGCCCTTGGCGTGATCTGGTGCAATCATCACCTGGCCGCTGAACGGGATCATGTCGGGGGACAGGCGCATGTCGAATAGCACCGCGGTAGCGAACTTGCGTTCGGTAGCGTTGGCCTCCGCTTTGTCCATCACCGCCAGCAGGTTGGTCAGCATGCGGGTGAATACGGGTACGGTCACGTCATAGACGGAGATGGTCATCGCAAAGCTATCCTGAATTGTCTGGCCCCGAACGGGAACGTCTTCTTGCGCTTGCTGTTGGAGGCTGGCAAGGCAGTTGGTGATGGCAACGAAAAAAGAAAATACCGCGGACCTCGCGAGCAAGCCGACCGGCTTTGGGCGGATCCGCTCGACCTTGCGGCTGCTCTACCATAGCTCGGCGCCGGGCGCGCAGCGCTTCCAGTTTGCGGTACTGGTGGTGGACCTGGCCATCATCGCATTCTTCATCGCGACGCCGCTGCTGCGGGACAACGAGGCGTTCCTGTGGATTGATTATTCGATCGCGGCGCTGCTGGCGCTGGACCTGATTGCGCGGGGGCTTGCCTCGACCAACACCTGGCGCTGGCTGCGGCAGATGCCGGTGATCCTTGATATATTCATCCTGGCAACGCTGCTGGCGCCGATCTGGCTGGTCAATCTCGGCTTCCTGCGCATCCTGCGGTTGTGGACGCTGACCCGCACCACGACGTTCTGGCGGCCACTGCGCAAGCGCGGGCTGGGGCTGTATCAGGAGCCGGTGCAGGCGGTGATCAACCTGCTGGTGTTCCTCTTCATCGTGACCGGTTTCGTCTACACGGCGTTTGCCAATCGCGGCGAGGATGCCAGCATCGTCGGCTATGTCGACGCGCTGTATTTCACCGTAGCTACGGTGACGACCACCGGATTTGGCGATATCACCCTGCCGGGGACATGGGGCAAGCTCGCTTCCATCGTCATCATGATTATCGGAATTTCGCTGTTCGTCCGGCTGGCGCAGTCGATCTTCAGGCCAAACAAGGTACATTTCCCCTGCCCGCAATGCGGGTTGAGCAAGCATGATCCGGACGCCGTGCACTGCAAGGCGTGTGGCCATGTGCTGAACATACCCGATAGCGGGAACAGCTAGCGCATCACCTCTAAGCGAACCCGGAAGCACGCGCCGGGCAGTTGACCCTGCACTAGGTCGAGCGAGCCATTCATGCGCGTGACGATCTGTCGGGAGATGGCGAGGCCGAGCCCTGCCCCGCTCTGGTCGGCAGTGCCCTGTTGGCCGCGGGAGAACTTTTCAAAGATCAGCTTGCGTTCGCCCTTGGCAATGCCGGGGCCGTTGTCAGCGATATCGACGACGTAGTTGCCGGCTTTTACCGAGGACGAGATCCGTAGCACCGGGGTGTCTGCGTCGTTGTATTTCACGGCGTTCGAAATCAGGTTGATGAAGACCTGGCAGAGCCGGTCTGCGTCGCCTTCGACCATGGTCGGGCGGGCGCGTTCACCCTGCTCCACCCGCATGCAGCGCTGGCGGAGTAGCGCTTCGGACACAGTGAGTGCCCGGTCCAAGGCCGCTTCGGCGTTGATCGGCAGGTTTTCCCAACTGCGTTCGCCGCGCTCCAGGG
>JAQGKG010000478.1 GCA_028290245.1 Devosia sp.
GGCGCCGGCAAGACCACGCTGTTCAAGATGCTGACCGGCCAGGAAACCCCGGATGGCGGCTCGGTCACCGTCGCCGAGAACGTGCATCTCGGATATGTCGACCAGAGCCGCGACAGCCTCAACCCCAACAAGACGGTGTGGGAAGAAATCTCGGAAGGCGACGAAATCCTGATGCTAGGCAAGCGCGAAGTGAACTCGCGCGCCTACACATCATCGTTCAACTTCAAGGGCGGCGACCAGCAGCAGAAGGTGGGCAATCTATCGGGCGGCCAGCGCAATCGCGTGCATCTCGCCAAAATGCTCAAGAGCGGCGCCAACGTGCTGCTGCTCGATGAGCCCACCAACGATCTCGACACCGAAACCCTCGCCGCTTTGGAAGAAGCCCTCGAGGAATTCGCCGGCTGCGCCGTGATCATCAGCCATGATCGCATGTTCCTCGACCGGTTAGCGACGCACATGCTGGCGTTCGAAGGCAACTCGCATGTGGAGTGGTTCGAGGGCAATTTTGCGGATTACGAAGCGGACAAGATCCGGCGTCTTGGGGCCGATGCGGTGAACCCGAAGCGGGCGACGTACAAGCCTCTTACGCGGTAGGCCACGCCATGCAGGACCCATCGACGCCGTATCCACTGGAGGTATTAGTCGATGGGGTTCCGCTGTCGCTTCAGGCGAGCGCTCCGTCACGTGCGGCGTGGATTGCGAAGGTTAGAGCTGCCTCCCTGAAACGCAGGGATGAAACTACTGAGCTAGCGTTCCTCGATGAACGCCCTTTGTCAGTGACCATCTTCTATTTCTGCGCCGCTCCCATGGAGGGCGACATAGATAACATTATCAAGCCGATCCTGGACGGTCTGATTGGTGCCGCTTACCTGGATGACGCAGTGGTCGAGCGTGTCACAGCCCAGAAATGTGAGCCTGACGTGGACTGGCAATTCACTGGCCCAAGCGAGCAGCTCGCATCTGTATTGGATCGAGATCCGCCTGCCGTGTATATTCGTGTCGATGACGACTTGAGTTGGAGAGTTCGAGATGGACACCAGTGAGGTGAATGCTCCGTATGAATCGGAGCGCCAATTTCTGGAAACTATCCGCGACCAGTATGAGAGTAGAGGTTTTAACTTCACAGTTAATCCCCCTCGTCACCGGCTGCCTGATTTCTTGGGTGGTTACAGGCCAGACGCTATCGCTCAGAGGCACGGAGAAAACGTAGCGATTGAGGTGAAAGACCGGAATTCTGTCTTAGGTTCGAGAAAGCTTCACGACCTCAGCAACCTTTTTTCCGACCATCCCGATTGGACGCTCAAGGTCTATTACTCAGGCAGTTCTCCCGGATCTTCTTTGAGGATTGCGAGAATGCAGTCGGACGAAGTGCTCAACTACGTGGACCGTGTAGAGAAGCTGAAGCAAGCAGGTGAATATCAAGCAGCGCTTGTGATGGCTTGGGCGCTCCTTGAGGCTACGCTGCGGTCCGTCGATGAAGACGTTCGGGCTCGGCCCTTGACACCTGGGACTGTCGTGCAGTCACTCGTTATGGGCGGCTATTTGGACGACGCATTGGGCCGTCAATTGAATGGACTGATAGAACTCCGAAATCGAACAGTGCATGGTGACATCACGACTGCAATCTCGGCCAACGATGTAGATGTGCTGCTGCACGCTGTCACTGGTATCCTGTCGCCAATGGCTCCTTCTATGTGACTGCTCGCGGTCAAAACCCCGCGACACCCGGCCATTCCCGCGCTAACAGTTCCTTGCGGCATCGGCTGTTGCTTTGGGGGCAGGACTTGAAACGAATGATTAGAGTGGTCGCGTTGGCGGCTGCTGGGTTGGGCGTGACGACATTGGCGGGTTATGCGGCGCCGGGGCAGTGTACGGTTAGCGGGTATGGCGGGTTTGATTGCGATGTGGTGACGGATGGGGGTGGGCTGACGTTTGGCTTGCCGCATGGTCGCACTTTTGCGTTTGCGCTGATGGAAGAGGGCGTGGGCACGGGGTATCTGATTGCTGGGGATGCGGCGCCGGGTGCCCGGCCGAAAGCAATCCAGGATATGACCGCCGTGGATGGTAAGCCCGAATGCTGGGCGCGGGCGGATGAATTCGAATTCTGCGCGCTGATCGAACAGTAGGAGTTCTGCACATGGTAGGTACGCCATTTACCGTCCAGGCCGGCGGTGCGCGTCTGGCTGGGCTTAAGCTGGGCGAGGGGCTGCCGGTGGTGTTCCTGCATGCCGGGGTCTGCGACAAGCGGATGTGGCAGGCGCAGATGAGCATGGTCGCCGAGGAGGGCTGGC
The DNA here is from genome assembly GCA_028290245.1 of Devosia sp. GTDB lineage: Bacteria > Pseudomonadota > Alphaproteobacteria > Rhizobiales > Devosiaceae > Devosia. Next base: position 2,292 of record JAQGKG010000478.1, read on the forward strand.
AGGCCCTGGCCTATGACCGGCGCGGCTATGGCGAGACGACGAGCCCCGACGAAGCCTTCAGCCATATGGATGACCTCAAGGCGGTGCTCAACGCGCTCGATGTGCATGCGGCGGTGTTTGTCGGCTGCTCGCTGGGCGGCGGGCTGGCGATCGACTTTGCGCTGCGCAATCCGGGCCGCGTGATCGGGCTGGTGCTGATCGGGACTTCGGTGACGGGGTCGCCGTGGACCTCCAATGAAGCGGAAAGCCATCTCGAGGCGGCCGAGGAGGATGCCTATGAGCGGGGCGAGCTCGACATGATCAATCGCGTGCAGGCGCATCTGTGGCTCGATGGGCCGCGCACGAATGGCGGACGTGTGACGGGCGCAGCGCGTGAGTTGTTTTTGGACATGAACGCCATTGCGCTGTCCAAGCCGGAACTGACGCTGGAAGAAAAGCGCGACAGCGCCTGGGACCGGATGAGTGAGGTCGGCGCGCCGACTTTGCTGATGGTGGGCGACGAGGATTTTTCGGCGCTGATCGACCGGCACGAGTATTTGTCGGAGGAAATGCCGAACGCGTTTGCGGCGGTGCTGGAGGGTGTCGCGCATATCCCGAGCGTGGAGCGGCCGGATCTGGTGAACACCATGCTGATCGAGTTTCTGGATGCGATTGAGGGTGGGGATGATGAGGATTTGGGTGAGGAAGAAGACGGCGAAGAGTAGCAGGGAGAATACCCCCACCTAGCCTCCCCCTGAAAAGGGGGAGGAATCTGGCCGGTGCATTTGGCTTAATGGTGCCACAAACACGATTGGCTCCTCCCCCTTTTTAGGGGGAGATGTTCTTGCTTTCACTATGTTGCGCCTGGCTTCCGCGCCCAAGACTGACATGTTAGCCTCGCGGCATGCAGCAAACCCTCACTCTCCCCAAATCCACTGTCCCACTCTCGCCTGATCGACAGGCGGCGGGTGAGCGTGTTGCCGCCCGGCTCAAGGGCAAGGTGCGCGGGCGGACGCATACTGATCCGCTGATGACCTATGCCTGGAGCGGCGATGCCAGTTCGTATCGGCTGATTCCGGCCGTGGTGGTGTTCATCAATTCCGAGGACGAGGTGCGGGCGGTGATGGCGGCGGCGCGGGCCGAGGGGCTGCCGATCACGTTCCGGGCGGCGGGGACGTCACTGTCGGGACAGGCGGTGACCGATGGTGTGCTGGCGGTCTTGGGTGATGGCTGGCGCAAGCTGGACATCCATCCGGGCGCCGAGCAGATCACGCTGGGGCCGGCGGTGATCGTGGCGCAGGCCAATGCGGCGCTGAAGAAACATAACAAGAAAATCGGGCCGGATCCGGCGAGCCAGGCGACCTGCAAGATCGGCGGCGTAGTCAATAACAACTCGTCTGGCATGTGCTGCGGCGTGGCGCAGAATACGTACCACACCATGGCGCGGCTGCGGATCGTGCTGACCGATGGCACCATGCTGGATAGTGGCGATGCGGCAAGTTGCAATGCGTTTCGGGTCAGCCATGCGGTGATGCTGGATGGGCTGCAGCAGTTGCATCGCGAGGTGATGGCGGATGCGGACCTTGTGGCGCTGATCCGCCGGAAATACCGGATCAAGAACACCGTCGGCT
>JAQGKG010000004.1 GCA_028290245.1 Devosia sp.
ACGAATGGCGCGTAAAGGCGAACGTTGGCATAGCCGTCGAGCGCGCGGTTCTGCATCGCCTGAAAGGCGTCTATGAAATCAGGCCGACAATCGGGATAGATGAAGTGATCGCCGCCATGGACGGCAACACCAACGGCCTCGGACTGCCGCGCTGCCGCGACTCCGAAGGCTATCGCCAGCATGATGGCGTTCCGATTGGGTACCACCGTGATCCTCATCGACTCCTCGGCATAGTGGCCATCGGGAACGGCCACATCGTCGGTGAGCGCGGAGCCGCTGAGTTGCCGGCCAACGTCGCGGATGTCGATGATCTGGTGCGGGACGCCAAGCCGTTGCGCGCAGGCCGCGGCAAAACCGAGCTCCTTGCTGTGCCGCTGCCCGTAGTCGAACGATATCAGCCCGGTGAGGATCTGCTCGGCGGCCACCTTGTACGCGAGCGAAACCGAGTCCAATCCGCCTGAGCAGATGACGAGAGTCTTCATAGTGTGAATCCTTGTTTTGACCGGGTAAGGCTGCGACCGGAGATTGCTCTAGCTTCCCTCTACGCCAAAGGGGGCGGTTTGTGAATGGGCCGGGCAGCGGCTGCGGCATCGTGGCTAAAAGGCCTACTCAGTCCGGCGATCGGGGTTCAGCAGTCGGGCACCGAAGCCCAGGTCGTGGCCCGGCGCTGCTGCGATGGTTCGCGCGATGAAGTGTTTGGCATGGGCAATCGCGGTGCCAAGCGGCCAGCCCCTGGCCAGGCAAGCCGCGATCGCGGAGGAGAAGATGCATCCCCCGCCATGAAATTCGCCGACGTCCAGGCGCTCAGAGGCAAAACGTGTGACGCCATCGGCATCGACGAGCAAGTCAATACTCTGGCTCCCCGCGCCGTGGCCCCCTTTGACCAGAACGGCCCGGGTCCCCATCGCCAGCAGCGCCCTTGCCTGAGTGATCATCGCAGCTTCGTTCATAGCAATTGGCGAGTTGGTCAAAGCGGCGGCCTCGGGCAAGTTGGGCGTGAGCAGGCGGGTCCTTGGCAGCAATAGTGTTACGAGCGCGTCCAGGGCCTCCTTTGGCAACAAGCGTGCGCCGCTGGTGGCGATCAACACTGGATCAAGGACAATCCCGCTAGCGCTATGCTGAGCCAGACTTTTAGCGACCGCTGCGATGACATCGGCATGTCCGAGCATGCCGATCTTGACTGACGATACCGGCAGATCGGCGAATACCGCCTCGATCTGGGCCGCTACCATTTCAGCGGGTATCAAGTGGACGGCGCCCACGCGCATGCTGTTCTGCGCCGTCACAGCAGTAATGGCGCTGGCCCCAAAGACGCCGAGGGCCGAAAACGTCTTGAGGTCGGCCTGGATCCCGGCGCCGCCACCAGAATCCGAGCCGGCGATGGTCAACGCGACGGGAGTCAGGACGGATCTCCTTCCAGCGCGACCAGCGCCAGGTTGTGCCGGCCCATGGCCTGCAATCGCCCCGCAGCCCGGAGCGCCCGCTGCCCGCTGCGGCAGCAAAAGACGATGCGCGCACCCGCATGCGCTGCCGCCAACGAACCGACTTCCTCTGGTGCCATACGAAACGCCCCGGGCCGCGGCAGCACCGGCGCTTCGGCCACGCCGCGCAGGTCGACGACAACGTCCTCCGGCTCAAGGTCCGTCAGCCCGATGAATGGAGCGGTATGCCGAGGCTCCGGAAAATCTGCGAAACTGAAACCGCCAAACTGCAGGGTAAGGCCATCGAAGCTGACCACGCGACCCAATACGCTGGGCCTAAAGTCGAGCAGCAGATGGAGCGCCAAGTGTGCTTGCAGACCACCCAGCACCGCTACGGCCGATCCCAGCACGCCAATACTGGCGCAACTGCCCGCGGTTTCCGGTACCTCGGGGAAAACCGCGCGGTAGCTGGGCGCACCGCCGCAATACGCCCCGACATAGCCGGACAAGCCGAGCACCGAAGCACTGATCAACGGTTTGCCAACGGCAAGGCATCGGTCCGACAGCAGATAGGTCACCGCAAAATTGTCGGCGGCGTCGATGACGATGCCAGCCTTCTCGATCAGCGCGGCGGCATTGGCTGGCGTCAGACGTTCCAATTTGGCCGTCGCGACTATATCGGGATTGGCGCGGAGCACGGCGTCACGGGCCGCCTCTGCCTTGAGAACACCAATGTCGCCCATGCCGTAGAGCGGCTGACGATGCAGGTTGCTGATGTCGACATGGTCGTGGTCAACGATGATAATCTCGCCGATGCCGGCGCCTGCCAGGATTTGCAGAACCGAGGAGCCCAAGCCCCCGGCACCCACCACCAGCACCGTGGCGGCGGCCAGCCTGGCTTGTCCTGCCGCCCCGATTTCGGTCAGCGTCGTCTGGCGGATATAGCGATCGGTCATCTCAAGGCCTCGTTGCTGCCAGCCAGGCACCGGCCTGGCGGGAAGGATCGGGATGGCGCACGATGTCGCCCACCACCGCGACGCAATCGGCCCCGGCGGCAAGACAGAGTTCGGCTCGCGCCACGGTCAGCCCGCCAATGGCCACCAGAGGGCGTGCACCCACGAGGCGCTTCCACTCTGCAATCCGCGCCAACCCCTGCGGCGCCCAGGGCATCTGCTTGAGCTGGGTGGGATAGATGGGGCCCAGGGCCACATAGTCGGGCGCTTCGGCCAAGGCTCGGTCGAGTTCGGCATGGTCATGGGTGCTGATGCCAATGCGCATCCCGGCCCGCCGTAGCGCGGCCATATCGGCCTCGGCCAAATCCTCCTGGCCCAAATGGACGAAATCGCACCCCGCATCGAGCGCCATTCGCCAATGATCATTGACCACCAATTGCGCGCCCGTCGCCGCACAGGCGCCTTTGGCGCGCTCGATCTGGGCCCGCAGCATAGGCTCGGGGCAATCCTTGATCCGCACCTGGATCAGCCTTGCTCCCCAGACCAGCAGCCGCTCGACCCAGTCCGCGTCGGGCACCACGGGATAGAAACGATCGAGCGTCATATCAGATGCGCCTTGCCCACAACCGGGGTCGACGGCGCCGCCATGTCGCGCGGCTCCATGGGCGAAGCGGTATGGGCCATGCGCCCCGCTTCAACGGCCATGGCGAACGCTTCCGCCATGCGCACCGGGTCGCCCGCCTCAGCAACGGCGGTGTTGAGCAGCACCGCGTCATAGCCCAATTCCATCGCCGCGGCGGCATGCGAGGGCATGCCGATGCCGGCATCGATCACCAGGGGCACATCGGGGAAATGGGCCCGCATGGCGCGAAGTCCAAAGAGATTATTGAGCCCGCGCGCCGATCCAATCGGGGCCCCCCAGGGCATCAATACCTGGCATCCGGCCTCGAGCAGCCGTTCTGCCACCACCAGATCTTCGGTTGTGTAGGGAAAAATCTCGAACCCGTCCTCAGCTAGGATCCGAGCTGCCTCCACCAGCCCGAACACGT
>JAQGKG010000043.1 GCA_028290245.1 Devosia sp.
GAACTGGCCGAGTCCAAAAGTATCGACCCGCTGATGGGCTATACGACCTCAGGCGACACGCGCCAGCAGGTTCGCCTCAGCTTCGAGACGCAGGAAGATGCGGAAGCCTACGCGCAAAAGAACGGCCTCGCCTATTCGGTACAGCCAGCGCATGACGCAACACCCAAGCGCCAGAGCTACACGGACAATTTTCGGGCCGATCGAAAGACGCCCTGGACTCACTAGGTCCGGCATACATTGCGAATCCATGATGCGCTGCAAGTGATTGTGGCGCATTTATTTTTGGGACCGTGCGATGGGCGGGACGCCCTGCCCCATGTGGGCTGTGTGCGGACAATCCGTCGCCTGTTTCTGATTCTGTTCCTCTTACTTGATCCCGATCTGCGGCAGCCGGTCGCAATGGCTCTGGCGGTTGGCGCGCGGCCACCTATCTGACAGGGTAGACGCCAAGCCATAGGAATTGCGATGAAGCTGTCCACGCGCTGCCTGCTCCCCGCCGTTGCCGCCTTAGGGCTTACCGCCCCCGCTTTGGCAGATCCCGGAATCTGGGAGGTGCGCGATGGCGATAGCGCGATCTGGCTATTCGGCTCGTTCCACATTTTGCCCGATGGGCTGCAATGGCGCACGGAGTTGTTCGACAAGGTGCTGGCCGACGCCGATAAAGTGGTTTTCGAAACCGATATCGGACCTGCGGCCATGGCTCAGGTCGGTGCAGCGGCATTCGCGCGCGGCATCTATACGGACGGTACTTTGCTGACCGATGTGATCAGCCCCGATCTCGAAGCCAGCATGCGGCAGCATGCCGAGGCGATCGGCCTGCCGCTAGGGCCGGTGCTGGCGATGAAGCCGTGGATGGCGGCCAATGCCATCAGCGTCGCAGCACTTGCGGCCGAAGGATATGCCGAAGAAGGCGTCGAGTTCGTGCTGCAGCCTGAACTGGCGCCCGAGCGGATGCAATTTTTGGAGACCGGCGATCAGCAATTGGACGTGCTGGCTGGTGCACCGGAGGCGGAGCAGATCGCCATGCTCGAATCAACGCTGGACGATATGGCGACCCTGCCCAAGGTGATGGACAAGATGCTGGGCAGTTGGGCCGATGGCACGCCTGAGCGGCTGGCGGAAATGTTCAAGACAGAAATGGGCGGCTTCGAGACGGCATTTATCGAGCGGCTGCTTTATGCCCGTAATCGCAACTGGATGGCGCCGCTGGAAACCATGCTGGCGGACAATCAAGAAAACCTGGTGGTGGTCGGTGCGGCGCATCTGATCGGCGATGGCAGCGTGCTCGATCTGCTTGAGAAGGCCGGCTACGAGGTTGAGCGTATTCAATAAAAAGGGCGCCGCGAACGGCGCCCTTATGGGTCTCAGACCTCGCTGAGCTTGGTCCACTTGCCGTCGTTCTGGCTCGACTGCACCGAGGCAACGATGAATTGCATGCCTTCGACGCCGTCTTCCAGCGTCGGCAGTAGGCCTTCATAGGCAGCACCATCACCACGAATCACGGCGGCGAATTGGCTATAGAGCGTGGCGAAGGCTTCGAGGTAACCCTCTGGGTGGCCTGAAGGAATTCGCACGTTCATGGTGGATGCCGCGTTGCCAGAGATGGCGCCGCCGCGGGTCAAGAGTTGCCTGGGCTTACCGAATTCAGTGAACCACATGTAGTTGGGGTTGTCCTGGCGCCATTCGAGCCCGGCTTTATCGCCATAAATGCGCAGTTGCAGGCCGTTTTCGCAACCGACGGCGACCTGGCTGGCCCACAGCATGCCCTTGGCGCCGCCTTCGAAGCGCAGCATGATGTGGACATTGTCGTCAAGCTGGCGGCCGGCGACAAAGCTGGTAAGATCGGCGGAAACAGACTGCATTTTCAGGCCTGTAACGAAGCGTAGCAGGTTGTACGCATGGGTGCCGATATCGCCGATGGCGCCGCCGGCGCCGGAGCGGGCCGGGTCGGTACGCCATGAGGCCTGCTTGTTGTCGTCGCCGGCTGCTTCGGTCAGCCAATCCTGCGGGTATTCGGCCTGAATGACGCGGATGTTGCCCAGAGCGCCTGATTCCACGAGCTCGCGTGCCTGCCGGATCAGTGGGTAGCCAGTGTAATTGTGGGTCAGCAGAAACTTGGCGCCATTGGCAGGTTTGATGGCAGCAAGCTTGCGAGCATCTTCTATTGTGCTGGTGATTGGCTTGTCACAAATGACGTGAATACCGGCTTCGAGGAAGGCCTTGGCCGGACCGTAGTGCATGTGATTGGGCGTGACGATCGAGACCGCCTCAATGCCATCCGGACGGGCAGCTTCAGCCCGCGCCATTTCCTCATACGAGGTGTAAATACGGTCTTCGGCTAGGCCGATGTTGCGACCGGACTCGAGAGCGACCTCGGGGCGCGACGACAGGGCGCCGGCCACCAGATCGTAGTCACCATCGATGCGGGAGGCCACGCGATGGACGTAGCCAATGAAGGCTCCCGTACCGCCGCCAACCATGCCGAGGCGAATGCGCCTTGCGCCGTTTTCAGCCATTTTCGAGGTCTCCTTAGCTCAGTCCGAGAATCTTGCGGTTTGCCGCAAGGTCTGTACCAGACGACGCAAAGTCGTCGAAGGCGTGTTCGGTGATGCGGATGATGTGGTTCTTGATGAACTCGGCGCCCTCGCGGGCACCGTCTTCGGGGTGCTTGATGGCGCATTCCCATTCCAGCACAGCCCAGCCGGCGAAATCATACTGCGCCATCTTGGAAAACACCGAGGCGAAATCCACTTGGCCATCGCCGAGCGTGCGGATGCGCCCTGCCCGGTTGATCCAACTCTGGTAGCCTCCATAAACGCCTTGGCGGCCGGTCGGATTGAACTCGGCATCCTTGACGTGGAACATCTTGATCCGCTCGTGATAGATGTCGATGTAGTCGAGATAATCGAGCTGCTGCAGCACGAAGTGGCTAGGATCGTAGAGCAGATTGGCGCGCGGATGGTTGTTCACGCGCTCGAGGAACATCTCGTAGGTGACGCCATCGTGTAGGTCTTCGCCGGGATGGATCTCGTAGCAGAGATCGACGCCGCTCTCGTCCATGGCATTGAGAATAGGGGTCCAGCGGCGGGCCAAATCATCGAAGGCTTCTTCGACGAGGCCAGCGGGGCGCTGGGGGAACGGATAGAGGAATGGCCAGGCCAATGCGCCCGAGAAGGTCGCGTGTTCGGTGAGGCCGAGGTTTTTCGACGCCTTGGCAGCCCACATCAATTGCTGGACCGCCCACTCCTGGCGAGCCTTGGGATTGCCATGCACCGCGGCCGGCGCGAAGCCGTCCAGCATGGTGTCATAGACCGGGTGCGCGGCGACGAGTTGGCCCTGCAGGTGGGTCGATAGCTCGGTGATTTCGAGTCCGTGGCTGGCGACGATGCCCTTGAGCTCATCGGCATAGGTCTGTGAAGTCGCGGCCTTTTCCAGATCGATCAGGCTGCCGACCCAGGTTGGGATCTGCACACCCTTGTAGCCATAGTCGGCGGCCCAGCCGCAGATGGCGTCCAGGGAATTGAACGGGGCTGCGTCGCCCGCGAATTGCGCCAGAAAGATTCCCGGCCCCTTGATGGTGCGCATGTCGTTTCTCCTCTGTCAGGCGCTTGGCGCCTTGGTCTTTTATCGCTTGATATGAAACAGGCGGCGGGTTTTCCGCCGCCTGATGACCTTATCT
>JAQGKG010000052.1 GCA_028290245.1 Devosia sp.
TCGTCAGGCTCATAACCTGAAGGTCGCAGGTTCAAATCCTGCTCCCGCAACCAAAAAAAGCCCAGTCAAGCCAAGTGCTTAGCTGGGGTTTTCCTTTTGCTTTTAAGCATCGTCGAGCCAATGGCCGGCGATAGCTCCAGCACACGTCCCCAGACGCGACATTTCCTACACCCGGGCCCATGGGGATCGTTTTCAAAACGAGCCGTTACCGCGTTTATGATGCCCGTGCGTTGGCCGGGCTGGCGGAAACCTACTTTGGAGATCCTCGTGCTTCGTTCGTTCCTGATCGGCCTCGTCGCGGGGCAGCGCGGAATTTCTCCGTTGGCGGCAATTGCCATTGCGACACTTCGGAAGGAAGTACCCGCCAGCCTGCCGTTGCAGACGCTGTTCCTGAACCCGACGATCACTGGCGCAGTTACGGCTCTCGCAGCAGCCGAGATGGCGGGCGACAAGATGAAGTCGGCGCCCGACCGGATCGTGCCCATTGGTCTTGCGGTGCGCAGCATCACGTCCGCCTACGCCGGGGCGGCTCTGGCACCGAAAAATCAACAGGCGCTCGGCGCCGCTGTGGCGATGGGTACGGCGCTGGTCTCGTCCTATATTGGCTGGCGCTTGCGCTGCGCAGCCATGGCTCGCTACGGGCAAACGCCTACCGGTTTGGTGGAGGACGCTATCGTCTTCACCAGCGGCCTGGCCATCACTAATCCAAAGCTTTTTGGTACTCAGGCGCTGATTGAGGCGGACAGGTGGAAGTCAGGTCGCCGCCGGTTGGCATAGCGATCTATCGGGCTAACGAAGTAGCCCCTCACGCTCGAAATCTTCCCAACCGAGCAGCTTGGTGTCGGCGGTGTTGTCGCGACTGCTGTCGGAAACCTTGGCGCTTTTTTCCTCCCGCTTCAGCTTGGCCTTCCAGGCACCCCGGCGCCGATTTTCTGCGGCTGTCGCCACGTCGTCTTCGCGCCAGGTGGAAACTAGATCGCGGTCCAGCACGTCTTCCACGCGACGCGGGTCGAATACGTGAAAGGTGATCTGTTTTGCGCGGCCGCGAAGTTTTACGGTGCGGGTTCCTGCGCTTTGTAGGCGTCCATCCTTGAGCCAGCGGTGGCGCTCGGTCGTCGAGATGGACAGGATGTCTTCAATCTCGCGCGGTATCACCGGCAGGCTCTCGATGCCGTCGAGCGTATTGTTCACCACCGTAGACACCTCAAAAATTTCGCTTTCTGCAGTTTCAGGCATGCTCAGCGTCAGTACCGCGCCCCTGATATCGAGCGACTTTCTTAAAGCCCACGGCAGGCGGGCGCGTATTTCGAGCAGGATGCCTTTGGCTCGCACAGAGGAACCAAGAGTAGCAGCAGGCGGAAGGGTCCACTCGGCAATCAGCTTGGCATTTGCGATGTTTTTCGGCTGAGACGGCATGGAACTTAAATGGACCTCCCTTCCAGGGACTTCAACAGTTGAGGCGGTCACGATTACCATTGGTCAAAGCCCGTGCTGGGGACTGACCACGTTAACATTTGTTGTGATCGACCTGCCAGCAACCCAAATCGACTCCACGGATTAAGGCCCCACAAACAGGAGGCTTACCGTGAAGTTAACCATTGCCCTTGCCGCGCTGGCGGTTCTTGGCGTCTTACCCGCGCTTGCCCAACAAGGGGATGGCACCGAAGTCAGTTATCCCGTCAACGTCTTCAAGCCCAATAAGGTGCAGCCCACCAGCGATAGGCTGGCCCAGATCAAGGCGCCCGAGGGCTTCACTGTAAAGCCCTTCGCCGCTGGCCTCGGCAACGCCCGCATCATCGCCGTCGCCCCAGACGGCACAGTTTATGTCAGTCGCCGCGAAGAGGGTGATGTCATCATGCTACGCGATGCAGATGGTGACGGCCGCGCCAACAAGGCGCCGGTCGTGGTCGCCACTCGAACCCAGACACATGGATTGGCTGTGCACGATGGCAAGCTCTACATCGCGACCGTCAAAGAAATCTTCGTCGGTGATATCCTTGAAGACGGGACGCTAGGCCCGCTGGAAATGCTGGTCGGAGACCTGCCGGACGCGGGTCAGCATCCAAACAGGGTGCTCGAATTCGGTCCTGACGGGATGATCTACTACAGCGCTGGTTCGACATGTAACGCCTGCAACGAGAGCAATCCCGAAAACGCGACAATGCTCAAGATCAATGCAGACGGCAAATCTCGCACCATCTTTGCTACGGGCCTGCGGAACACCATCGGCTACGATTGGAATCCGGAAACCGGCGAACTGTGGGGCCTTGATCACGGCATCGATTTCCTTGGCGACGAGGTACAGCCGGAAGAACTCAACAAAATCGAACTGGGTAAACAATACGGCTGGCCGCATGTGCACGGGGCCGGCGATTTCAATCCTCAAAGTACGCCGGTAGGCGGCATCACCAAAGAACAATGGCGCGATCAGAGCACCCCGATGGTGATCGGCTACACCGCCCACACGGCGCCGATGCAGTTCAAATTCTATGACGAAACTGCCTTTCCCGCCGAGTACCAAGGCGATGCGTTTGCGACCATGCGTGGTTCGTGGAATCGCAACCCGGCCAGCGGCTATGAGATCGTTCGTGTCCATTTCGAAAATGGTGAACCCACCACGATCGAGCCGTTTGTAACCGGCTTCCTTACCGATGGCGGCACCACGCATATCGCCCGTCCTGTCGGGCTTGCGGTTGCGGCAGACGGTTCTCTGCTGATGTCCGATGATGCCAACGGCGTCATCTATCGCGTGGCCTATGAAGGAGACGATGCCGGCGGTGACACGGCCGAGGCGCCCCCCGCTAAGCCAATGGAAACGCAAGCTGCAGAAGGCGTTGGCGTGCCATTGGCGCTCGAACGCGACGAGACCGCTACCGAGGGCAGCCTGACCATCCAGTCGCCGACAATCGACGCGGATGGCACCATCCCGCAAAAGCACAGTGAATATGCCGATGGCGTTTCGCCGGCCCTGTCATGGTCCGCTGTGAATGGCGCCGTGTCCTATGCCATCGTCATGGAAGATCCCGATGCAAAACCCATCACGCCGTTTGTGCATTGGGTTGCCTGGAACATTCCCGGCACGGTCACGGAACTGCCGGAAGGCCTGCAGGAACAGCCTCGGCTGGTTGAGCCTGAGGGCATGATGCAGGGTCGAAACAGCTCCGGCACGCATGGTTATTTTGGTCCCAAGCCACCCATGGGTGACCCCGCCCATCACTATCATTTCCAGGTGTTGGCGTTGGACAAGGCGCTGGAACTCCCAGCCACCGCCGATCGGGATGATCTCCTCACGGCAGTCGAGGGCCATGTCATCGGCAAGGGGGAGTTGGTTGGTCTCTATGAGCAGAGCGTCGAGCCGCCGAAATAACCAACCCATCCCGCGACCTCCCCAATTTTTAAGGACTCCTAGAATGGTTATCCGAAAAGCTTTCATACCCTCCCTAATGGCATTGGCACTGCTCAGCACCGCGCTGACAGCCGCATCGGCTCAGGATGCCACCACGCCAAAGGCTCCTGCCTCTGAGCAGGCGGCTCAGAAAATGGCCCAGCCAAATGCCCAGATGCAGGCGGTGCTTGATGCGCTTGCCGAACTCGAAGCCAAGCCCCTGCACACGTTGTCAGTGCCAGACGCTCGCTCGCAGGCAAGTGCTGCCGACGCCGCCCGCACCGTGCAGCGCGACAAGAAAATCCCCGGCGGACCCGAAGCCCTGGTTGTCACCAAGGATATCGGCATTCCTGGGCCAATGGGCACACTTCCCGCCCGGGTCTACATGCCGCCTGACGCAGACGAAGGTCCGCTGCCTGTGATCCTCTATTTTCACGGCGGTGGCTGGGTCGTTGCTGACATCAACACCTATGATGCAACCCCGCGCGCGCTGGCGGTGGGAACAGGCGCCATGGTGGTTTCGGTGGATTATCGCCATGCGCCCGAGTTCAAGTTCCCGGCAGCGCATGAGGACGCCTGGACCGCCTATAAGTGGGTCGTTGAAAACATCCACCAGATGAACGGCGACTCTACCCGCATCGTCGTAGCCGGTGAAAGTGCCGGTGCTAATCTCGCCGCCAACGTTGCGTTGATGGCCAAGGAGCAGGAGACAACGCTGCCAGTGTATCAGCTGCTGGTTT
>JAQGKG010000094.1 GCA_028290245.1 Devosia sp.
GGCCGAAGGTAGGTCCCAAATCGACATCATCAGGGACTTATTGAACTCTGGGTTTGACCTTGTGCGACTTGCAGCTAGGTCTGAGAACACATCCAGCGGATCAATCAAGATCGATGAAGGCATTCAGCTGTTCGAGTACGCCCGAGAGATCATGATGGCGTCAGCGTGCGCGGCTGTACGACCTCGTGCCGTCTTCCATGCCCGAAAACCTCAGCAGGCAAACGAATATATGGAGAAAGCGCGGCTAGGACAGACAGAGCACGGCAGTTACGTACTAACCATTTTGTCTCCCGTTGCCCCTCAGTTAAATGCGTACAGTGACACTAGTTTGTTTCCCGACGAGCCGTTTGAAAGGCAGGTGATGAGGACGCTCACGCGCGCCGTAGGGAAGGCTGTCGATGCCGCAGAACAGGCTGCCACACATCGCGACTTTTCCCCATTTCAGGACGCGGTAAGCGAGGGCGTGAGTGCCAACCTGTGTGAGGCAATGGCAGGACTCTTTAAGATTGGGGAGGCAACTGAGATCGGCTTGTCAGTCGCTTGGGCACAAAATAGGCCTGCACCCTCCAACGCTCCGTCTAGCATTCTGATCACACGGGACGTGGTACCCGCCATCGCGGAGGCCGCTCGAATATTCAGAGCGACTGATACGCTCGAAGCATACCTCGTACAGGGTCCTGTAGTGAAGCTGGAGAGATCAGGAGACACAGCCGGACGGGTGACGATCTTGGCCAACATTGAGGAAGTGGCCCGCAAAGTGGTAGTTGAGCTGTCCCCACAGGATTACGACAAGGCCACCCAGGCTCATAGAGAGTTCAAATCGGTTCAGGTAGTGGGGAACGTGAAGAGAGATGGGCGTTCTTTTTGCGCCTTTAACGCCGCAAGGTTTGATGTGGTGACGGATGAAGACGAGGCAGGCAACTAGTCACCTATTAAGCATTGCCGCCTCCACCGAGCGACGCACCTGCCAACCTTAGGACCGAGCGAGTAAACCGCCATGTCAGCGTGACAGCGTAGGGATGATGCTTTCGGACTGCTGCGCTTGGCATTCCTTGGTGATGAACCAGCATTCACTAGTGACTGCCTGCCACCTAGGGGCCTTGAGCCTACCATTCCGACATGCCGTACCCTAAACTCGGTTGACACCCCATTCAGTGAGTGTATACTCACTCACATGAACATCACCAAGCTCTCCACTGCCGATATCCGCCGTGAAACCGTCGTCGCCAGTGCCATCACCATGTTTGCCCGCAGCGGCTACCTGGGCACTTCGGTGGCGGGGATTGCCGAGCATGCCGGGATTTCGCAGGCCTATGTGTTCAAGCTGTTTCCCAGCAAGGAGTTGCTGTTCGTCACCGCGCTGGAGGCTTGCTTTGAGCTGGTGCTGGCGGCACTGGAACGTGGCGCTGCCACCAGCCCGGACCATTCGCCTGACGCCATGCTGTTTGCCATGGGCGGCGCCTATGCCGAGCTGATCGGCGATCGTTCGCTGCTCATGCTGCAGGTCCACGCCCAGTCCGCTGCGTCCGTGCCCGAGATCGGCGCGGCACTGCGCAAGGGCCTGCGGGCCACGACGCTGTTGGCCAAATCCCGCTCCAATGCCTCCGACGAAGCAGTCCAGCGCTTCATCGCCTATGGCCAACTATGCCACCTCATCGTGGTCACCGGCCTCGACCATAATCCACCCGATTGGGCTGACCTCATCACCGCCGGCATCCGCCATCCGTAATTCGCCTTTCGTCGCCGTCACGCATCGCTACCCCTCAAAGGTGAGGGACTACTCACTCAACATTGAAAGCCAGAGCAATGACCATGACCACTGAACTCACCACCGAAATCGTCCTGCCCGGAATTGTCGAGCCGTCCGGCCTGCAGTTGCGCCAAGTCCCCCAGCCCGTTCCCGGCGCGGGCCAGGTCCTGTTGCGCATGGAGGCAACCGGCGTCTCCTTCGCCGAGAAATCTATGCGCCGCGGCCGCTATCCGGGTCAGCCCAAATTCCCATTCACGCCCGGCTACGACGCTGTCGGAACGGTGATTGCCGCAGGCGACGGCGTCGACCGCGCCCTGGTCGGCCACCGCGTTGCCGCAAGTCTCAAGATCGGCGGCTGGGCCACCCACGTGCTGGCGCCCGCTGATGAAGTCGTGCCGGTTCCCGCTAATGTCTCGTCCGCCGAAGCAGAGACGGTTATCGTCAACGGCGTCACCGCCTGGCAAATGCTGTATCGCAAGGCAAAGGCCAGGTCGGGCCAGACCATTCTGGTGCTGGGCGTCAGCGGCGGCGTTGGCACCACGCTGGCGCAGATCGCCATCAATGACGGCATCCGGGTTATCGGCACGGCCTCGCCCCGCCACCACCAAGCCCTGCGCGCCATGGGCGTCGAACCGATCGATTATGCCGATCCGGACCTGTCGGCGCGGGTGCGCCAGCTCTCGCCGCGCGGCGTCGATGCCGTGTTCGATCACCTCGGCCCCGATAGCGCCAAAAAGAGCTTTGCCCTGCTCGCTCCCGGCGGCGTGCTGGTTGCCTATGGCATTGCCGTAGACCTCGACAAGACCACCGCACTGATACCGATCTTCATCGGTTTCCTCAGCCGCGTCGCGCTGTGGAACGCTCTGCCCAATCACAAAAGTGCGTCATTTTATGATTATTGGGGCGGCATGCTGGTCAACAAAGCCGGCTCCAGAAGCCGCCGTCGCGAAGATCTGGCGAAAGTCCTCGACCTGATGGCATCCGGCGCTATCAAGCCAATCATCGCCGCCACCTTCCCGCTGCGTGAAGCGCAGGCAGCCATGGAAATGGCCGAAGCCCGCGGCGTCTTCGGCAAGGTGATTATCGTTCCGGGCGACTGAGGCCGGCTACCGGGCGCCCATGCGCTCGGCCGACCGCGCAAAGCCGTCGCTGATCACCGCGCGCATGGTGTCGCGCGCCGCGGCGGCATCGCGCACCCGGATCGCCTCGGCGATGGCGCCATGCGCCGCCGCCGTTTCGGCCAGCTTCGTCTTGTCGCTGACCGGCGAGCTGATGGTGAACACCGCCGTCAGCGCCACTTCGACCAGCGTGCTGATCGAGGCCATGAACGGATTATTGGACGCCTCCGCCACCGCCCGATGAAACGCCAGGTCGGCCCGCGCAAACTCTTCGGCCGTCGTCGCATCACCCATCACGCCAGCCAGCGCCACGAGATGGCTAGCCTGCTCATCGCTGCGCCGCTCGGCTGCCAAAGCCGCCGATTCCAACTCGATGCCGATGCGCACCTCGGCGACGCTGCGCAGGAAATCCACATCCGGTCCCGCCTCGAAATGCCAGGCCAGCACATCGGCATCGAACAGGTTCCAGCGCGCCCTTGGTAGCACTCGCGTGCCGATCCGCGCCCGGGCCTCGATCATGCCCTTGGCCGCCAGCGTCTTTAGCGCCTCGCGCAGCACGGTGCGCGACACCGAAAACTTTGCCAGCAATTCCATATCCGACGGCAGGATGGCGCCCTCGGCAAAATCGCCGCGCACGATGGCCACGCCCAATTGCCACAGCACCAGCGAATGCAGGTTACGCGACGGCACACGCCCGGCGATCGAGGCGATCAGATCCACGGTCGTGCTAT
>JAQGKG010000130.1 GCA_028290245.1 Devosia sp.
TGGCGATCACCGGGCAGCCCTATGCGTCGGCCTATGTTGCCAGCAAGGCTGCCATTCGGGGTCTCAGCGACAGCGTTAGGCAAGAGGTGGCGGACGTGCCGGGCATTCATGTCTGCACGGTGCTTCCATACGCGATAGACACGCCTATCTACCAGCGGGCGGCTAATTACTCCGGCCGCGACGCACAGCCGGTATTCCCGCGCTACTCCGCGCAAACAGTGGCCAAGACCGTCATCCGTCTGGTGCGCCATCCTCGGCGGGAGGTGTACGCCGGGCGAACTGGGCTTCTCGCAGCGCTTAACAAGATGGTGTCGCCGCAATTAAGTGACCTGATCGTGCGGGGGGCGGTGAACACAATCGAACTCGGTGACGGCGAGACGGCTCCAAGCGCAGGAAACGCTTTCCGCCCGGTTCACGACCAATGGAAGGTGAGTGGCGGGTGGACGGTACCAAAGGGGCGTCTTGCAGTTCCTGCAGTGGCGGTCGCGACTGCTGCTACAATCTGGCTGGTAGCCAAGCTGCTGCGTAGACCTAGCCGATAAAAAGGTGTCGCTTTAGACATCAGGGTAGCCGTTGCGTGTGAGCTTTGTGTCCCATGATGCAGCGGGAACATGTCGGGGGAGCGTGAGTTGAGCGACAGCAACAATCACGGAGGAACCACCATGCATAGACGCTCACTAATCGCCGGAACTGCGGCCACTCTCGCTATTCTTCCCCTCACTACGCTTGTCCACGCTCAGTCGGGTGGCATAGACGAAGCGAAGCTTCCCGCCCTCGTGGGCGGTGATTTTGCCACCGCAACAAGCCAGCTGGCGCTCACCAAGGCCAGCAATGGCTCGGTCAAGACGTTCGCGCAGCTCGAAATTGCCGAACAGGCTGCGGTAGCCATGGCATTTGGCTCGGAGCCTGGCGCCGCGGGTATGAGTGAAGAGCATACAAGCATGCTTGCCCAGTTGGGCGCTGCTGAAGGCGCTGAGTTCGACGCCATGTATATCGATGGCCAGATTGCCGGCCACAAGGAACTGCTCGCGATTCACCAGACCTATGCCGCAGGCGGTCAAGACCCCATGGCACGTGGCGCCTCAATGGTCGGCGTTACAGGTATTCAGACGCACCTCGTCATGTTGCAGGCGATCCGCACGTCGCTCGGCGCATAATCCCAAACAACGACGAAGCCCCATCTTTTTGGATAGGGCTTCGTCTTTATCGATTATCTCGCACCTGGAGGCTAAGATTGTACGGTCTGCGCGAGTGAGAACGCTGTGCAAGAACTTCCATCCAGCCTCGCCAGAACGTGACATCCTAGAGTGCGGCGTCTAAGTTCCAGGTTCGAGTTTCTAAGAGCAACTCTCCGGACAGATCCTCATCGTCAATCCGTCAGCTGCTATCATCGCGAAGACGAAAGTTGACACCAATCGCCCATACTTTGAGGAATCCTGAGCTATCTACCGATCCGCCGGCAGAAGCCCCGCGATGATGAAAGTGACCAGTCCGTCGATATAGCTGCGGTCCGCTCGTTCCCGCGTAATGATGAGGCGCCAATATAGAAGCCCGCCCACGGCATCGTTGAACAGCTTGGTGTCGACTGTCGCTGGCAGATCGCCGCGAGCGATGGCGCGTTCCAGCACCATTGCCGCACGGCGACGGCGCTCTATCTGCAGGCGCCCGCGCACGTCGTGGGCCAAGTCACGGTTGCGTTGCATTTCGGCGTGCAAGTCCGGCAGGATGCGACGCACCAATCGGTGTCTGAGAACGCGCCTGAGTTGAAGAAGCACGGCCGTGATATCGCCGGCCAGGGTACCTGTATCGATCAGCGGTGCAAGATCGATCCCAACAACTTCCAGGCGATCCGCGACCATGGCGCGCTTGGATGGCCATCGTCGGTAGAGCGCGGCTTTGCCTACTCCGGCCCGTTGCGCTACCCGCTCTAGGCTGAGGCCGACGTAACCGAATTCACCCCACTCCTCGAATAGCGCTCTGGTTAGCGCATCGGTAACTCCAGGTTGCATGAGAGCGGCGCCGCTTGGCAGTCGACGCGGTTTTTCATCAGCTTCTTGGTCGGAACGCTTGCGTATCATCCATGGCCGCCTATATAGGGACGGAACACGATCGTTCCATCCTTAGTGAGGGTATTCTATGAATTCCACAGCAAGTCCAGACAAGATGGCAAGTTTCGCGCGCTGCTTCGCACGACATTGGGCGATAATCTTGTCGCTACGGCCAACAGTTTTGTCGAGATGATGGCGGAAGACGGGGTAATGGAGTTTCCCTACGTGACCGCCAATGAACCGATCCAACTGCGTGGCCGTGAAGCTGTGCGGCAACATCTAGCGAGCCTCGCAGGTCTGATCGACATTGAAAGCTTTCACGATCTGGTCGTCCATCGCAGCCAGACCCCTGGCGTGTTCATCCTGCAGATGAATTGTACTGGCACTGCAGTGACGACCGGACTGCCTTATAACCAGCGCTACATCTCGGTCATTACCGTTGCGGGGGGGTATATCGTCAGCTACCTGGACTATTGGAACCCGCTGGTGCTGACAGAGGCCCTCGGCCAAACGGTTCCGGCATCGAACTCGCAAGCTGTGCCCTCATGAACCGCATCCTGGTTACCGGGGCGAGTGGCAAGACCGGACGCCGCGTTGTTGAACGCTTGGTTGGCATAGGCATTCAGCCGCGGTCAGCCCTGCGAATGGCAAAGGGCCCGGAAACCGTTCCATTCGATTGGACGGCGACTGAAAGCCATGTTGCGGCTCTCAAGGGTATCAGTGCCGTCTATCTCGTCGCGCCTCCGGGCGTGGTCGATCCGCTCCCCGTCATGCTGCCTTTTCTCGAGCAGGCGCTGCAAAGCGGCGTGAAGCGCTTTGTCCTCCTCAGCGCATCCTCGATCGAGGACGGCGGACCGGTGATGGGACAAGTGCATGCTTGGCTGCGGAGCAACGTCCCCTCTTGGATCGTACTGCGGCCAACTTGGTTCATGCAGAACTTTTCCGAACAGCAGCACCTGCCGACCATCGTCGGCGAGGACGCTATCTTTTCGGCAACAAGTGATGGACGCATTGGCTTTATCGATGCTGAAGACATCGCTGCGGTGGCCGCAATCGCCTTGACGGCCCCTGATTTTCAAAGCGGGGATTTAATTTTGACCGGGCCGGAAACTCTATCCTATGACCAGGTTGCCTTACTCATCGGACAGGCAACTGGCCGTGAAATTCATCATCATCGATTGAACGAACAGCAAATGACCGAGCGGTTTGTCACCTTCGGCGTGCCAGACAGCTTTGCATCGGGACTAGCCGCGATGGATGTTGCCATTGCGGAAGGTGCGGAAGATCGTACGACGGATAATGTATCCAAAGTGACTGGGCGCCCAGCCGGTTCGTTCCGGGACTTTGTGTCGAGAAGTGCCGGAGCTTGGGCCAAACCTGTAGACTAGCCGACCTACGTCAGGAGAACCACCGTGTCTTCTGGCGCATATCTCTTTGCTGGAATAGCCGGCTCTTTCAATGAACGCCCTCAGGGGAACGTGAAGGTCGGCCTCTGCAATTTGGTCACTTCAATCGGGATGCGTGCGACCCTTGCTGTAACCGAGTCTGTAAACCTACGACGGACGATTGCTCGAGCGGTCGAATGGCACAAACACCCCGACCGTCCCCATCAGCACGCGGTGGCGCGCCACGGCCTCGGTGTCCCTGTAGCGGTCGATGGCCCAGGACAAAGCGAGCACGAGTTCGAAGACCGCTTCGGCCGTGACATCGGCGGCAGCCTGGTTGCTTGCCTGAGCGGCCTGCAACAGGCGCTCGGTCTCCTTGATCATCGGCAGGTTTGCGTCGTTCAACGAAGCCGAAGGATCGGCATGCGCCGACGCCAGGCAATAGGGCAGATCGTGCCAGCTATGCAGCCGCCACGCCAGCCCGACCAGCCATTCTGCGAGTGCGGCCCCAGGATCGAGCGTTAGCGAGAGCCCTTTTCCAAAAGCGAGCGCGTCCTCGCAGCTCGACTGAATGACGGCGGCAAGCAGGTCTTCGCGGGTCGGAAAGTTACGATAGAGCGTGGCATTGCCCACCCCTGCAAGCACGGCGATGCCATCCAGAGAAGCCATCACGCCTTCGGTCACAAAGATTTGGCGTGCAGCATCCAGAATTGCAGCACGATTCCGCAAAGCATCACTCCGGACACGGCGGACCTTGGACGTGGTGTCAGCAGGGTCCTGCAAACGCGTCATCGATTCTTCCTTGCTTAAGTGGGGCCTATCCCCATATAAATGGTTGCGGGGGCGATCCCCACTTACATAGAGAGCTTAAATGGAAAAGTCACTCGAAGGTCGGACGGTGCTGGTCACCGGCGCTAATGGCGGTCTTGGCGAGCAGTTTGTGATCCAGGCGCTGCAGCGCGGTGCGCGCAAAGTGTATGCGGCGGCGCGTACGCCTCGGCAACGGGATGATGCGCGGATTGAAACGCTGGCGCTCGACATCACAGATGCGAAGGCAGTTGCCAACGCCGCTGCATTGGCGACCGACGTCGACCTGCTGATAAACAACGCGGCAATTGCCCCCGCCAATGACTCCATGTCCGGTCCCGAGGATGAGCTGCGGCGCATTTTTGAGACTAATTTCTTCGGCAATCTGCTGGTTGCCAACGCCTTTGCGCCTGTACTGGCTACTCATGGCGGCGGAACAATTCTCAACATCCTCTCGGCTGCATCATGGATTGGCCTGTCGACTGGCTACTCGGTCTCCAAGGCTGCTATGTGGTCGGCAACCAACGGCCTGCGGTTCCAGTTACAGGCCCAGAAGACGCAGGTGATCGGGCTGTTGGTCGGTATGATCGACACACCGATGTCATCCCGATGGGATGTTCCAAAGGTGACCGCTGCCAGTGTCGTCGCACAGGCCTATGACGGCGTCGTTGAAGGGGCGACGGAAATCCTGGCGGATGAAACCACGCGGGGCCTCAAATCCATGCTGAGCATGAAGGGCGAAGAGCTTTATCCGATGCTGCACGAACAACTGGCCTCGTTCAAACCCTGACCATCCTGCTTTCGATCGGCAAGCACGATCTGGATGTGCTGCTCAAGTTCTTCGACCTCAATCTCGGCGCCATGGCTCACCAAGGGATGATCCGAAGCAGCTGAGGCAACTAGTTCGACGGTAAACTTTCGGTAGAAAAATCGACTCGTTATGAATTATCAATCCTGGATATGCTGGGATGCGTTGACTCACTTTGGGGCGAGGCAGACACCTAATTTCGGACTTATCGACGGCAATTTCGCTCGACCGGTGCGAACAAGACCGCGCTCGATATTGGTGGCGTTTCGCTTCAGTCGACGCAGGAGACGACGCGATTTATAGAGATACTCTGACCCCCGATTTCTTCGCGGAGCACGGCATCTTCGAGCAGGCGGAGCCGATCGGCACGGAGCCGGGAATGTTCTCGTCCAGTCTCATGGCTGGGTTCGAATGCGGGTATCTGGGTTCGAACGGACATGATTTGCTGGTGAGCACGCAGCATGTGCCAGGGGCGAAGATGGCGGCGCATTACGCTATCGCCATTGAGCATGGCATGACGACGGCCCGCGATGGCCTGCCGTGGCGGCATGATGTGCCGGCGCGGATTGCTGCGGCGGCGAGGGCCGGCATGGAGGTCATCTGGGACTTAAACCATTATGATCCGCCGCCCGATGCCGTTGACCACGCCCGGCACTGTGCAGCGGCTGCCGATCCCGGTCAGGCGTTGTGGCTGTGCCCGGTGAACGAGCCGATGCTGTATCCGTCACTAGCCGGGATGAGTTGGGAGGCTGCTGTCGATTTGGCGGTTACCATGGCCCGGGTGGCACGTGATCATCATCCCTCGGTCAAGCTGCTGAGCACAGATCCAATCACGGGGATTGGAGAGCGCCAGTTTGCCGCGACTGATCGGCTAGTGGCGGCGGAATGCGTCGACGTCGTGGGCATCAACTATTATCCGCATACGGCGCGGACTGCGCTGTTGAAGGTCTTGCTCAAGACGTGGAGGCGGTATGGCAAGCCGATCCTGCTCTCGGAGACCAGTTGGCACGATGGGCATCGCGAGCATCATCGTCGCCATCCCGGCTTCAACAAGGGCGGCTGGCTGCGGCATATGCTGGCGGAGATACAGGTGGCGCGATCCATGGGCGTCGAGATAGCCGGGCTGTGCTGGTATCCGATCGTCGATTGTCCGCCTTGGCAGCGGCCATCGTCGCGCAACCGCTGGAGCCATGGGCTGATCAGGGCCGACCTTTCGGTCGATGCGGCACTGTCGCATGAACTGATGGCGCTGCGGAATATCTAAGCCGCTCAGGGCTGGTCGTCTGGAGCTTTGACCACGGTGTCCTGGCCCAATGCGGCGGCGGGGACGTTGCCGTTACCTTCGGCGCGGTCGCGGTAGAGGGCGGCGCGGGCTAGGAGCATCAGGGTGACTGGGGTGGTCAGCGAAACGAAGATAACGATCAGTACTTCGCGCACGGCGGGGCGTTGGCCGGTGACGGAGAAATAGATGATTGAGGCGAGGAGGATGCCGATGGCGCCGAAGCTGGTCCCAAGGGTGGGGGCGTGGACGCGCTCGTAGAAGCTCTCGAAGCGGGCCATGCCGACGCAG
>JAQGKG010000016.1 GCA_028290245.1 Devosia sp.
TAGAGTCGCCGGGATAGCATAGGGCGAGGTGCGACCCACCTCTATCAATTTCGCCGGAAGACCGGCACCGGGACGCATCTCGCCCTATGTCGCATACTGACGACACATGCCAAAGTCCGCGCAGTCATCCCGGCGCGGGCTTTGTCACGTCACGATTTCAGGAAAACTCAGCGCCTCAGTTGGGCGAGTAGAAGATGTGCGAGCCGATCGAGGCGACGGCGTTGTAGGTGTTGGACCACGACGGGTTCACATTGGTCGTGTGGTAGTAGAGAGCCGAACCGGGCACGGCGCCGACTTCATCGCCCAGCGCGAATTCGGCATAGACTGCCTGCGCCAGATCGGCTGAGCGGGCCCAGGCACGGCGTTCGCCGGGTGCGTCGTCACGGCCGTCACAGGCAAAGGTGAACTGGCAGCGGTGATAGCCCTTGTTGGCATTCTGGTAGATCACGCCGCAGAGGGTACCCGGAAACTTGCCCGAGCGGGCGCGGTTGACGATGACATTGGCCACTGCAAGCTGGCCGGCTTCGCTCTCGCCGCGGGCTTCGTGATAGATCGCCTGGGCCAGGCAATCGCGCTCGGCATCAGCGTGCTGCACGCGCATTTCCATCGGCTGGTAGCTGGTCTCGACATAGGCGGCCAGCATGTGCTGGTTGAGGTCCGGCTCAGGGCGCGCTGTTGGGCTGGTGAAGCTGGCAATAGCCGAGACGGCGCTGTTGCCCTTGATCGAGCCGCGGGCAATGTAGCCCATCAGCACGTCGGCGGTGAGTTCTTCTGGCTCTTGCAGGCCGAGCACGTTGACGGCGCGCAGCTGGTTCTGGCGGTCGACGTAATTGGCAAGAAGCGTGGGGGTCAGCGGCTGCTGGCCGGGCGCAACGGCGACAATCGTCGGGCCGATGGCGGGCTGGGCGCGGAGCGCTACGAGATCGGCAGGAACCATGAGCGGGGTAACGTCAGCGACGCGGATGGTCTGGGCATGAGCAGGCACGAGGGTAATGAACAGTACGAGCGCAAGCGCTCCGAAGGCGAGTACATGCGAAACAGCACGTACAACATTATTGCGCCAGCTCTGCCCCAATGCCTCGTCCTTACTCATGAGCCGGTCCGGTCATATCCGGCGGGCTTTCATCGCGACCTGGCTAGCAGGTCCTTCGTCATTTCCCGGCTGCACCCTATCCAAGGTGCGCAGCGGTGGGAAGTCGAAATTTACGGCTGCTTAACCATAGCCGTTAGCTTGTTAAGTTAGGGTTAATCTACCGGGCAGCAGAAGAAAACCCAATTGATCTAAGCACTTGCAGGGTGGTGAAGGGGGGCTTTAGGGGGTACGTAAAAGTTTACGGATTAAACCGACGCAGCAGGCTTTGCTGTGGAGAGGGGATTGCACATGGTGGCCGCCAAGCGCCGTGCGGTACCTCCTCCTCGACGGGGGAGGCTAGGTGGGGGTGCTGTTTAGCCCAAATAATAGAGGCCAAACGTCCCCCTCCCTGACCCTCCCCGCGATGGGAAGGGTGTCGACTGCAACTAGAGCAGCCTCGACATTTCAGTTTCGGTCGAAGGCCGCCAACCTTACGTGATCGAGGCTTTCCATCACGGCGATACCGAGCGCGCGGATTTCCTCGCTGGGATGCACTAGGTCCGGCACCATGACGGTCTGCATGCCGGCGGCATGGGCCGCGCGGACGCCGGCGTGGCTGTCTTCCAGCGCCAGGCAGGTGAGTGGATCGACGCCCAGCCGGCGCGCTGCGGTCAGATAGGGCTCGGGATGCGGCTTGGGATTGACCACGTCATCGCGGGTGACGATGGTTTCAAACAGGTCATACAGGCCCGCGGCCGTCAGGTGATGCTTGGCGTGAGGATTGCGCGACGATGTGGCTACCGCCGTGGGAATGTTGCGCTCGCGCAGTTCCGTTACCAGTTCCAGCGCCCCAGCCTTGACCGGCACACCCGAATGGCTGCGTTCGCGCATGATGACGCGGCAGCGCTCATCAAACAGCGTATACGGAAAGCTGACGCCATAGGCTTCGAGCAGTAGTGCGTTGGTATGCTCGTGGCTGCCGCCGACCATGGACATGTGGACCGCATCGGTCATCTCGAAGCCAAGCTCGGTGCAGACTTCAAATACGATGGTCCGGAAGACGCTCTCGGTATCGAGCAGCGTGCCGTCCATATCAAAAATGACCGCCTGGAAGGGCGCTAGGCGCAGTATGTCGCTCTGGGATTTCATCCATCCCGTTATAGGACGATTTGGACGTCCTTACTAGGCGGGCGCTCGAAGGGCTGGGTTGCAACGGAGGCGTCTTTGCATGGGTATGCTTACGCAACCGGGCTTTGCATGGGTGTGCTTACGCAACGCCGGATCAATGCTAGCGTTACCGCCACCATGACCAGCTTCAAGCCCGCCCAAAACCACCTGTCGCTCGGCGATTCCTTCTTCGATCGCGTCAAGCCGGCCGACTTTCCCAACACTATCCTGCGCCACCGCGACCAGCGCTGGGCCAATCGTATGGGCCTCGACGACCTGACCGATGAGCAATGGATCAGCCATTTCGGCCGCTTCGAGCCCCTGCCCGGTTCGCTGCCGCAGCCGTTAGCGTTGCGTTATCACGGCCACCAGTTCCGTAGCTACAATCCAGATCTTGGCGACGGACGCGGCTTCCTGTTCGCCCAAGGCCACGACCTTGTCGACAATCGCTTGCTGGATTTCGGCACCAAGGGTTCGGGCCGTACGCCATGGTCGCGCGGCGGCGACGGTCGGCTCACCCTCAAAGGCGGCGTGCGCGAAGTGCTGGCCACCGAAATGCTCGAAGCGCTGGGCGTCTACACCTCAAAGAGCTTTTCACTGATCGAAACCGGCGAAGACCTCGACCGGGGCGACGAGCCCTCGCCAACGCGCTCCTCTGTGCTGGTCCGGCTCAGCCATAGTCACATCCGCATCGGCACCTTCCAACGCCTCGCCTATCTCGAAGACCCCGAGAGGCTCCAGCAACTGGTAGATTACGCCATCGCTACCTACTATCCCGAGCTTGCCAACGCCCCCGACAAAGCCGGCGCCTTCCTCGAGGCCGTGGTCGGCAACGTCGCCAAGCTCGGCGCGCAATGGATCGCCGCCGGATTTATCCACGGCGTGCTGAACACTGATAATATCAACATCACTGGCGAGAGCTTCGACTATGGCCCGTGGCGGTTCCTGCCGGCATACGACCCCAGCTTCACCGCCGCTTATTTCGACGAAACTGGTCTTTACAGCTTCGGCAAGCAGCCCGACGCCCTAGCCTGGAACCTGACACGCCTGGCGGAGTGCCTGTTACCGCTGTCCAGCATCGAGGCGCTGGAGCCCGCCCTCAACACGATCTGGCCCACCTTCCGCGCCGAATTGCCGCGCCAGATGCTGCGCCGTCTCGGTCTCAAGCCGCAGGACGTCGAAACCGATGGCGCCTTCGTCACAGGCCTGTTCGGCTTCCTCTCGGCCAGTCAGGCGCCCTATGAACAGTTCTTCTTCGACTGGCGCGGCGGCAGCCTTAGCGACCAACGCGCGGCACGCAGTCCTTCTGCCGAACACTATGCCAGCGAGGCATTCCGCCCGATCGCCGATGGCTTCGAACGCTACAGCCCCGCCGACGTTCTCAATCTCGACCACCCCTACTTCGCGAGAGCGACGCCGCGCAGCATGTTGATCGATGAGGTCGAAGCCATCTGGGCGCCGATTGCCGAGGGCGATGACTGGAGCCTGTTTCACTCCACACTGGCGGAAATCGCCCAGATGCGGCAAGCCTATGGCATCACGCCCTGAGGAGGACCGCATGCCCGTTTACGCGCTCGACGGTGTCGCGCCACTGATCGACCCTGACGTGGGCTGGATCGCCCCGACGGCAGTGCTAGTAGGCGACATTTCTGTCGGTCCCGAGGCAGGTATCTGGTTCGGCGTGGTCGCCCGCGGCGATATCGAGGCGATCAGCATCGGCGCGCGCACCAATGTGCAGGAAAACTGCGTGCTGCACACCGACAAGGGATACCCGCTGGTCATCGGCAACAACGTCACCATTGGCCACGGCGCCATCGTGCACGGCTGCACCATCGGCGACAACAGCCTGATCGGCATGGGCGCCACCCTGCTGAATGGCGCCAAAATCGGCAAGAACTGCCTGATCGGCGCCAATGCGCTGGTCACCGAAAACAAGGTGATCCCGGATAATTCCATGGTGCTCGGCGCGCCCGGCAAGGTGGTACGCCAGATCGACGATGAAGGCGTTGCGTCCCTCGCCGCGTCTGCCGAGCGCTACGTTCGCAATGCCAAGCGCTTCGCCATGGGCATGACTGCGGTAAACATGACCCACCCGGATTTCGATCCCGCATGAGCGACACCAGCGGACGGCACGAGGCCATTCACGTAGCTGGAAACTACGTGACACCATTATGTTAGCCTGGCGCTAACCACGTGATGAGGTCGTCGCTCCGATAACCCAAACATAAACTCTGACAGTGCAAGATGGCCGGGTTGGTCCGAATGCGGATCGCGGTGGCGGCCCCCGTGAAATCAAACACGACACATATTCAGGAACATCGCCTTAACTGGCTGCGGCCCACGCTGCTGCCGTCGCTGGTGGCGCTTATCCTACTGGTCATTGGCGGCGTGTTCCTCGATCGCCAGAACAGCGTGATCAACGAAGAGCGTGCCCGTGCCAGCGTCTTAGCCGAAGTCTCTCTGGTTCGTGCCAAGCTCGAAGGCAATATCAACGGCAATATCCAACTGGTGCGCGGGCTGGTATCCACCATATCAACCGAGCCGCTGATGAAGCAGCCGCGGTTCTCGGCTCTCGTTTCCAACCTGTTCGAAGAACAAAGCCAGTTGCGCTCGGTCGCTGCGGCGCCGGATCTGGTCGTGTCCATGACCTATCCGGTGGTCGGCAACGAGAAAGCCATCGGCCTCGACTATCGCCACACTCCTGCTCAGCTCGGCGCCGTGCTGCGGGCACGCGATAGCGGCAAGCTGGTGCTGGCTGGACCGGTCGATCTGGTGCAAGGCGGGCGGGGCTTTCTCGGCCGCTTCCCGGTCTATACCGATACCCCGGCCGGGCGCATGTTCTGGGGAGTGGTCTCGGCCGTAGTCGATGCCGGCCGGCTTTATGCCGATAGCGGTTTGCTAGAGAAGTCGCTGGGCATCGACGTTTCTATTGCCGCGATCAGCTCGTCCGAGAATGCCGGAGCGCCATTCTTTGGCCCCGACCTCAGGGGCCAAGATGCCGTCACCGCGTCGGTGGTCCTACCGTCCGGGCGCTGGGAAATAGCGGCCGTGCCCAAGGGTGGCTGGGGCACCGCACATGACAATAGCCTGCTGCTGCGCTTGGCGATGATCGTCGCCGGCGCGCTGATCCTGCTGCCGATCGTGATTACCGGCCGCCTGCTGGGCGAACGGCAGAGCCATTTCCGCGAGGTCCAGTCGCGTGAGGCTGAACTGGAGCAAATCTCGCGGCGCCTCGCATTGGCCCTCGACGTTTCAAAGGTCGGTGTCTGGGAGATGGAGCTCGAAAGCGGGGCTGAAATCTGGGACGCCCGCACCAACGAGCTGTATGGGCTCGATACCGATGGCGGCACCCGAAGCCACGAACACTGGAAAGCCGCGGTGCATCCCGATGACCAGATACAGGCCGAGGCCGACTTCCGGCGCATGATCGCCACCGGCCGCTACGAATCCCAATATCGCGTCATGCTGCCCGGCAATACCATCCGCCACGTCCGTTCCATGGGCGCGCTGTTCCGTGAGCCTGACGCGCCCGAACGGGTGGTCGGGGTCAATTGGGACGTAACGGCCGATGTGCTGCTCAACGAAGAGCTGCGCCACGCCACGCTGCTGACCGAGGCGCGCAATCTCGATCTGGAAGCGGCGCGCGTCCGCATCGAGCACAATGCCCTGCACGATAGCCTGACCGGCCTGCCTAACCGCCGCTATCTTGATGAAATGCTGAAGCGCGAGGCTGCGTCTGGCTATCGTAATACCGGCAGCATGGCCATGCTGCATGTCGATCTGGATCGTTTCAAGCAGATCAACGATACGCTGGGCCATGCGGCGGGCGATGCGATGCTGATCCATGCGAGCGCCGTACTGCGCGATAACTGCAGCTACAACGACTTCGTGGCCCGCATTGGTGGCGATGAGTTCGTGGTGCTGACCAGTGCTGAAGACGGCGATTTCTATCTTGGCGCGCTCGCAGAACGGATCGTGCGGCAGATGCGCCAGCCGGTCAAATACGAAGGCCACGAGTGCCGTTTCGGCGTCAGCATCGGCATTGCTGCGGACCGTGGCGAAGTGCTCGATGTGCAGCGCCTGCTGATCAATGCCGATATCGCGCTCTATCGCGCCAAAGGCTGCGGTCGCAATCGCTATGAGTTTTTCACCGACGCGCTGCAAGCCGAGGTGGTCAGGACAAAACGCGTAGCAGACGAAATTCTCAACGGCCTGGAACGCGACGAATTCGTCGCCTGGTTCCAGCCCCAGTTCGACGCCAAGACGCTCGAAGTGGTCGGCGTCGAGGCGCTGGTCCGCTGGCAGCATCCCCTCGAAGGCATCAAGCCCCCCGCCGATTTCCTGCTGATCGCCGAAGAGCTCAATGTCGTCGCCACCATAGACCGCGTCGTACTGGCGCAATCGCTGGAGGCGCTCGATCGCTGGGACGCGATGGGCTTCAATGTGCCCCGCGTCTCGGTCAATGTCTCGCATCGCCGCCTGCATGACGAAGACCTGATCAAGGGCCTGCTCGAACTCGATATCGAGCCCGGCCGAATTGCGTTCGAGCTGGTGGAGTCGATCTATCTCGACGAGGGCGACGCGATGATCGGCTGGAATATCGATCGCATCAAGGAGCTTGGCATCGACGTCGAGATCGACGATTTCGGCACCGGCTATGCCTCGATCGTCTCGCTGCAAAAGCTGCGGCCCAAACGGCTCAAGATCGACCGCCAACTGGTCGATCCTATTCTGGTCGATCCGGCACAGAGGCAGTTGCTGGCCTCTATCGTCGAGATCGGCAAATCCATGGGCATCGAAGTCGTCGCCGAGGGCGTCGAGACCATGGAACATGCGGCCATCCTGCGCGATCTCGGCGTCGATATCCTGCAGGGCTACGCCTTCTCGCGCCCACTTAGCATCGCCGATCTTGAAACCTTCCTCACCGCCAAAGCCTGGCTCAAGGCGTCCTGAGCCGATACCGCCCTTCTCAAATCGTCCTCACCGTGCATTCTTCCCGCAACAAAAGGGAAGAACAGCATGAGCGACGCGCAGGGACGGTTCGGGATTGGCGTTATCGGCGCCGGCATGGGCGCCAAGCCACATGCTCTGGCGCTGCAGTCGCTCAGTCAAGACATTGCCGTGCTCGGCGTCTATCGGCGTGACGCGGTACAGCGCGCCGAGTTCTGCCAGACCTATGGCTTGGCTGAAGCCGAAAGTTTTGAGGCCCTGCTCGCCGATCCACAGCTCGACGCCCTGTTGGTGCTGACGCCACCCAATGCCCGAAAGTCCATCGTCGACGCTGCTGCAAAGGCCGGCAAACACGTGCTGCTGGAAAAGCCGATCGAGCGCACGTTGGCGGCAGCGGAAGACATCGTGACCATTGCCGATGCAGCGGGCATCACCCTTGGCGTCATCTTCCAGCACCGCTTCCGCCGCGCCTCGCGCTACCTCGCCGAGGCTGTGGCAGAGAGCCGATATGGCCCGCTGGAGGCGGTCAATCTGACTGTGCCGTGGTGGCGTCCACAGAGCTATTACGACCAGTCCGGACGCGGCACCCTGCAACAAGACGGTGGCGGCGTTTTGCTGACGCAGGCGATCCACTCGCTCGACCTGATGCTGAGCCTGTGTGGCGAAGTCAGCGCCGTCACCGCCATGGCGAGGACAACGCGCCTGCACAAAATGGAGACCGAAGACTTCGTCTCCGCCGGCCTTGAGTTCGCCAACGGCGCTGTCGGTGCCGTGATGGCAACCACGGCCAGCTTTCCCGGCGGCCCTGAAAGCCTGACGCTGAATTTCGCCCAGGCCACCGCCACGCTAACAGCAGGAAACCTCACCATCCACACCATGAGCGGCGAAACCTTCACCGAAGGCGACGCCGCCACCCTGGGCGGTGGCGGCGCCGATCCCATGGCCTTCCCCTTCGACTGGCACGCCGCCCAGATCGCCGAATTCGCCGACGCGGTGCGCAATGGACGACAACCGCTCAGCACGGGACACACGGCCCTGCGGGTGCATAGGTTGATTGATGCGATGATGATATCATCCGCTGAAGGGCAGCGGATGTTGGTTTCTTAGAAAGTAAGAACACCCTAAGAGGACTGTTATATCCTACCCGACCAGCGCAGCCTTCTTCGCCAGCCTAGCCTTGATGCTCTCAACGCTCGAATTGGGCGTCGCCGCAAACAGCGTCCGCGTGTACTCGTGCTGCGGATTGCCAAACACGGCGTCGCGGGTGCCGTGCTCCACCACATCGCCGAAATACATCACCATCACCTCGTCGGCGATGTAGCGCACGACGCTGAGATCGTGGCTGATGAACACATAAGTCAGGCCGAACTCGTCCTGCAGGTCTTTGAGCAAGTTGAGAATCTGCGCCTGTACCGACAGATCCAGTGCCGAAACGGGCTCATCCAGCACCAGGAAACTCGGATTGAGCATAAGCGCCCGCGCGATGGCGATACGCTGGCGCTGGCCGCCTGAGAACATGTGCGGATAGCGGTTGAAATGCTCCGGACCCAAGCCGACCTTGGTCAACATGGCCATCGCCTTGTCGCGACGCTCGGGCGCCTTCATGTCGGTATTGAGCAGCAACGGCTCGCCTAAAACGTCGCCAATTTTCTGGCGCGGATTGAGCGAGCCATAGGGGTTCTGGAACACGATCTGCACCTTCTGGCGCATCTCGCGAGTGACGTGGTGGGCATCGGCCTTGAGGCCATCGATCAGAATTTCGCCTGCCGTGGGGGCGTCGATCAGCGTGATCATTCGAGCAAGGGTAGACTTGCCACAGCCGCTTTCACCAACCACGGCCAGAGTCTTGCCCTTCTGCAGCGTGAAATTCACGCTCTTGACTGCATGCACCATCTTGGCCGGACGCAGGAAACCGCCGGAGGTGACATAGTCACGGGTGAGGTTGCGGACTTCGAGAACAGGTGTCGCCATCATCAAACTCCCGGCGCCGCTTCAAAGACGAAGTCGGACACCGTCGGCAGGCGGTCACCCACGGCATTCTCCGGCAGCGCCGAAAGCAGCGCCCGGGTGTAGTTGGATTTCGGGTTCTCAAACAGCGTCAGCACATCGGCCTCTTCCATTTTCTTGCCCTTGTACTGAACGATGACGCGGTCGGCCGTTTCGGCAACCACGCCCATGTCATGGGTGATCATGATCAGCGCCATGCCATGCTCGGCCTGCAGCCGCACCAGCAGATCGAGGATCTGCTTCTGGATGGTAACGTCGAGCGCCGTCGTTGGCTCGTCGGCGATGAGCAGCTTCGGGTTGCATGAAATCGCCATTGCGATCATGACGCGCTGGCACTGTCCGCCGCTCATCTGGTGCGGATAGGCGCCAAGCCGCTCGGCGCCATCCTTGATACCGACCAGCTTCAGCAGCTCTATCGCCCGATCACGAGCGGCACGGCCATGCATGCCCAGATGCTTGCCCAGCACTTCCTCAAGCTGGAAGCCCACGGTGAAGCAGGGGTTGAGGCTCGCCACGGGCTCCTGAAAGATCATCGCAATGTCCCGGCCGATGATCTGCCGCTTTTCTTGCGGCGTCATCTTCAGCAGATCGATGCCCTCGAATTCCATCTTGTCGGCGGTTACCGTCGCCGTGCCGGGCAGCAGCCCCATCACCGCCAGCATGGCCACCGACTTGCCGGAGCCACTCTCGCCGACAATAGCCAGCACTTCTCGGCTATCGACCGACACATCGATGCCATCGACGGCCTTGAACAGGCCCACGGAGGTGTCGAACGCGACAGTCAGGTTCTTGATTTCAAGCAGGGGCATTACTCAGCTCCTCTTGAGCTTGGGATCGAGCGCGTCGCGCAGGCCGTCGCCGATGAGGTTGATGGCGAGCACGGTGATCAGGATGGCGAGACCCGGGAAGGTCACCACCCAAGGTGCGCGCAGGATAAATTCGCGGGCCGTGGCCAGCATGGTGCCCCATTCAGGCGTCGGCGGCTGAGCGCCAAGACCGAGGAAACCGAGCGCCGCGGCGTCCAGAATGGCGCTGGAAAAACTCAGCGTTGCCTGCACGATCAATGGCGCCACGCAATTTGGCAGGATGGTCACCAACATCAAACGAAGATGGCTAGCACCGGCAAGGCGCGCCGACGTGACGTAGTCACGGCTCGACTCGGCCATCACCGCTGCACGCACTAGGCGGGCAAAGTGCGGCTGCAGCACGATGGCGATGGCGAGCATGGCGTTGACGAGGCCCGGCCCCAGCACGGCTACTAGCACGAGGGCCAGCAGCAGCGAGGGGAACGCCAGGATGATATCCATGACGCGCATGATGACGATATCGACCCAACCGCGGAAATAGCCGGCAACCAGCCCGAGCGTGACGCCGCCGACAAGCGCAAGCACCACGACGACCACACCGATGACCAGCGAGAAGCGGGCGCCATACATCAACCGCGACAGCATATCGCGACCGACGGGGTCGGTACCCAGAACATAGGTCCACGAGCCGCCTTCCTGCCAGGCCGGAGGCTTGAGCAAGGCGTCACGATATTGCAGTTCGGGTGCGTGTGGCGCCAAAACGGGTGCAAACAGCGCGATCAGTACCATGATCAACAGCACGATCAGACCAATGACAGCGCCGCGATTCTGCGAAAAATAGTGCCAGAACTCGCGCACACCAGAGACGGGCTTGTGCGTTTCGGGCGCGTTGGTAACGGTACTCATGAGCTCTGCACCCGGATGCGCGGATTGATAACAGCGTAGAGCAGGTCCACGAAAAGGTTCACGATCATGACGATGACCGCGACAATCAACAGGCCGTTCTGCACCACCGCGTAGTCGCGCTTATAAATGGAATCCACCAGCCAACGACCAATACCGGGCCAGGAGAAAATGGTCTCGGTCAGGATAGCGCCACCCATCAACACACCGACCTGCAGGCCGATCGTGGTGACAACGGGGATCAGGGCATTACGCAGGGCATGCAGGCCGATGACGCGCCGGCCCGACAGGCCCTTGGCCCGCGCGGTGCGCACATAGTCCTCGCCCATGACTTCAAGCATGGCCGAGCGCGTCTGCCGGGCGATCACTGCGAGCGGAATGGTGCCCAGCACGATTGTCGGCAGGATCAGGTGGCGCAGAGCCGACACGAAAGCGTTAAAATTGCCCGCCAGCAGGCTGTCGACCAGCATGAAGCCGGTAACCGGCTTCATGAAAAACTGCAGGCCGATGCGGCCCGAAACCGGTGTCCAGCCGAGATAGCCGGAAAAGAAAATGATCATCAGCAAGCCCCACCAGAAGATGGGCATGGAATAGCCAACCAGCGCCGTCCCCATCAGGCCCTGGTCAAGCCAGGTGCCGCGCTTCACGGCGGCAAAAATGCCTGCCGGAACGCCAATGACAATGGCAAAGATCAGCGCGAATATCCCGAGCTCGACCGTCGCCGGGAAAAGCTTGAGGAATTCTTCGACCACGGGGCGATGGGTCGCCAGCGAGTCACCGAAATCGCCGCGGACAACCTGTCCGAGGTAGCGGAAATACTGTTCCCAGATCGGCCTGTCGAAGCCGTATTTTTCGACCAGCGTGGCATAGCGCTCGGCAGTGACGCCGCGCTCGCCAGACAAAGCCAGGATCGGATCGCCGGGGATTAGGCGCACGAAGCCAAAAGAACAAATGGTGATGCCGATCAGGGTCGGGATCACCAGGAGAAGCCGGTTCAGGATATATTTGAGCATGGGTCAGCAGCGGGCAGCGCTGGACTGATCCAGCGCTGCCCTACCTTAAAGTTTATTCGGCAACGTCGACATTGTCGAAGCGATGCATCGCCAGAGGGTCCATCGTGTAGCCAAGAACCTTTTTGCTCATTGGCATGTAGATGGTCGAGTGAGCCATCAGGAATGCAGGCTCTTCAGCCGTCATCAGTTCCTGCGCCTTGACATAGATGGCAGCGCGCTTGGCCTGATCTGTTTCAAGAACGCCGTCCTTGATCAGCTGTTCGAACTCGGCATTGTTCCAGATCGAGTAGTTCTGGGTGCCGATTGCGGCAGCGCCAAACAGCACTGCGAAGAAGTTGTCAGGATCGCCATTATCGCCACCCCAACCGATCTGGAATGCACCAGGACGATCGGACTTGGCGCCGTCGATGCGGTACTGCGTCCACTCAACAGTGTGGATGGTCGCC
>JAQGKG010000212.1 GCA_028290245.1 Devosia sp.
GATTGCACTGGGCCTTACCCTCATCGTCGGCATTCTATCTGGCAAGGCGGTCAAATCGGCACTGGCGGAGTCTTCGGCGCGCAACTCGGTTTTGGTAGAGGCCCTGACTGGGGCCCAAACCGTCAAGGCATCTCGCGCCGAAGGCCAGTTGTTGCGGCGGTGGGAGGCTGCAGTGCTCGCCTCATCGCACACCCAAGACCAGCTGCGTATGCTGCAGTCCACGGCCACCAATACAACGGCGGCGCTTTCGCAACTGTCCCTGGTCGGGATCATAGTGGGCGGCTCCTACGCGTTCACTTCAGGCGACGTCACCACTGGCGCGATCATTGCGGCAATGATGCTGTCGAACCGGCTTATCGCACCAATTGGAATGATTGCAGGTACGCTCCTACGCGCACGTACAGCCATGGAAGCCTACCGGACTGTCGACTCCATCATGAAGCTCCCCGATGAGCGCCCGAGCGCACATAGGCACGTGCAACGCACCGTGCAGGCGGGCCGAGTTTCATTCAACAAGGTTCGCTTTGCCTATCCGGGAACCAAGGTCTTCGTGCTGGACGGGATATCCTTCTCCATCCAGCCCGGCGAAAAGATCGGTATTATCGGGCGGATCGGATCGGGAAAGACCACAATCGGCCGGCTGCTGGTCAATTTCCATGGGGCGTCGGAGGGCGAAATATCGATCGATGGGATCGATATCGCCCAGTATCACCCAGACGACCTGCGGCGCGCCGTCGGGTTCGTCGTCCAGGACCCGGAGATATTCAACGGGTCGGTGCGCGACAACATCATGATGAGCGATCCAGCGGCCAGCGAAGCACGCATTCTGGAAGCTGCCCGGCGGGCGGGCGTCGAGGATTTCGTATCCAAGCACCCTCAGGGCTATGACATGCCGGTAGGTGAACGGGGATTTCTGCTGTCCGGCGGTCAACGTCAGGCCATTGCACTGGCTCGAGCCATGCTGGTCGAGCCCAAGATCATGTTCCTCGACGAGCCGTCAAGCTCGATGGATTTGGCCACTGAACGCCAGCTGATCAAGCATCTGGAAGCCAGCTTGATGCCGGATCAAACGGTCGTCATCGCGACGCACCGCTACAGCCTGCTCTCCCTGGTAACACGCCTGATGGTTCTGGAAAACGGGCGCCTCGTGGCTGACGGCCCCAAGGACGAGGTCCTGGCGCAGTTGCGGGCACGCGGGGAGGGGGCATGAACTTCCAGCGCCCCGGCGGTGAACAACCTGCACAATATAAGCTGTCCGTAGACGAACCGCCGCGCTCCTGGACCTATATCATTCTGATCGTGGTGGGAGTGTTGCTCGCTTTCCTGCTCTGGGCCAATTGGGCTGAAGTGGATCAGATCAGTCGTGCTGAAGGAAAGGTCATTCCGTCCGGCAAGATACAGGTCGTTCAGAGCGCCGAGTCGGGCGTCGTGACCGACATTCTGGTCAGATCAGGTGAGCAGGTCTCGGCCGGCCAACTTCTGATCCGTCTTGACGACACCAATACCGCATCGAGCGCAGGCGAAGTTGAAGCCCGCGTGCTGGCACTTCAGGCGCAAGTGGAGCGCCTCCGGGTCGAAAGCTCCGGTCAGATGGCTGCTGACTATGTCTGCTCCGACCTAGTTAGTGCCCAGGCTCCCGATGTCTGCGTTGCGGAATTGGACTTGCTGAAATCACGCCTGATCAGCCTCACTGGCACAACAGAGGTTTTGGCGCAGCGCGTCGAGCAGCGCCAGCGCGAGCTCAATGAAGTGTCTGCCAATAAATCGCGCCTGCAGGGCAACCTGGATATCGCCCAGCAGCGTCTCGACCTTATTGCACCCATGGCTGATCGCGGTCTGGCTGCGCGGACAGATCTTTTAGCGCTTCAGGGGGAGGTGGCCGACCTTTCGGGCCAGATCGCCGGTTCCAATGAGAACACCGCGGGGCTGACGGCCGCGTTGCGGGAAGCGCACCTGCAGGTGCAACAGGCCGAGCAGCAATTTCGTCAGGAAGCCCTTTCGGAACTGACCCAGCATCGTGCCGAGCTGGCAAGTGCCGAGCAACAGTTGCGCGGCGCGACTGATCGCGTAACGCGCACAGAGCTACGATCGCCGGTTGATGGCATCGTCAACAGCATCGACGTGACGACAATCGGGGCAGTGGTGACCGCGGGCGCGCGGCTGCTGGATATTGTACCCAAGTCCGATTTCTTGTTGATCGAAGCGCGATTGAAGCCTTCGGATGTGGCCTTCGTCATCCCCGGGCAATTGGCGCGTATCAAGTTCACCGCTTATGATTTCTCAGTCTATGGGGGGATTGAAGGCCAGGTCGACAATGTCTCGGCCAACAGTATCGTCGATGAGAACACACGCGAAACCTATTACCTCGTCACGGTCCGCGCCGAGCGCACGGCGCTGGACTATCGCGGACAGGAATTGGCCATTTTGCCTGGGATGGTCACGACGATCGACATCATCACCGGTAAGCACTCCATTCTGCAATACCTCCTCAAGCCAATCAACAAAGTGCAACAGGAGGCACTAATTGAGCGGTAGTCAGGACGTTTCCGGCGACCAGCTTGCCGCTGACGGTGTAAACCAGATTGATTGGGCAGTTCCCATTTTCCGTACTTTCTCGACGTCATCTGGTCGACAGGCGTTGCGACTGGAGGCGGTGTTTTGGGAAGCTATTGCCCTCATCGCCAAGCGTCAAAATCGCAAGACGCCGGATCTGGTCCGTGAGCTGATCGGTCAGGCAAGGCCAGCTGGAGCCAACGTATCGAGCATGCTGCGCAGTGCAGTGGTGAAGCGTCTTCTGGACGAGACGGAGCGACTGGCTCCGCTTGCCGCTTCCATGGCCGTGGTCAAGCTCATGCAGATGGCGCCAACCCCATCCTTCGCACTGGACAGGAACAAGCAACTCATACGCGTCAACGATGAGTTCGTTCGGTACCTGCGTACCATTCTTGCCAAGTCGGGCCCGGTGGAAAAAGCCCAGCTCAAGTTGGACCGACCGGCCGAGATTTTGTTCGCCGAAGTAGAACTGGGCGAGGCTGTCGAATGCGGTCTATCGATCCAAGTCGACAATCATGAGCGTCGCACAAACGCGCGCATCA
>JAQGKG010000249.1 GCA_028290245.1 Devosia sp.
CTCGTCCATGGCGCTTGCGGGAATCTGAAGGGTGTAGCGGTCGGTCTGGTCCGGCATGACTTCGATGGTGCCCAATGGGGTGTCATTGGCTGAGACCACGACATGCTGGGTGGGCGGGCCCGGCAGGGTTGAGCCGGTCAGTTCCAGCATCAGGGTTAGCGCCTGAGGCTGGCCAAGCTCGAAGCGCAGCAGGGAGGTTTCGCCAACGGAATGCATGCCGTCGCCGGCAGGGCCGTCCCAGCCGCAGGGGCGCAGCTCGCGGGTGTCGTCGCCGCCGGAGCGGAAATCGAGCTCAGTGCCTACGGTATAGGCGCCGATTACCGGCTGCGGCAGGCAGGTGGTGGATTTGTCGATGTAATAGGCGCGGTAGTCTTCGGACACCTGGGGGTGAAGCCCATGCCATAGCACGGCCAGCTCGAACAGCGCGAGAATGGCGGCAAGGGCATAGGCGCCGAAAGTCAGCGGGCTGCGGTCAGACAAGCGCAACATTGCCTCCAAACCAGGCGAGGGTGGTGAACCAGGCGCCTGCCAATAGACCGACGAGACTGACCACGAACAGCCAGCGCCAGCGGGCCAGCAGGGTCGCGGCGGTGATGGTGAGGGGCGCCATGGCGGCCATGAAACGCATCATAGAGGCGAGGCCGGCGGCCAGGGGAATGACGATGGCGAGTAGTGCGAACGCCACGGCGCTCCATTGGCGGCGCCAGGCGAGGACGCCGGTGAGAACAAGGCCAACGACGGCGGATAGGGCCAGGATCTGCGAGTTGGTCAGCAGTTGGCCGGGCGTGGTGGACCATGAGGTGAGGCCCGTCCACAGATACATTCCCGGATTGCTGATCTGGCGGCCCCAGGCACGCTGAACATGGCTGAAGGCGAGGCCATCGCCCATCCAGTAATGGAGAAAGGCGATGTAGGCGAATAGGCCCAGCGGCGAGATGAAGATGGCCAGCACGAGCTTAGGCTGGGCAAGCAAGCCACGAAACCAGCCCTTCCACGATCCGGTATCGCGGCGCCAGTCTTGCAGTGCCTGCACGCCGAGGGACAGCGATGCGAAAACGCCGACGATGCGCGTGGCCGACAGAAGTGCGGTAAAGCCGGCAGCAGCGAGGTAATTGCTGCGGCCGAGATAGACGAAGGTAAGCGTGGTCAGCAGGACGAACATCACCTCGGTAAAGAAGGTGGTGAAATACATCGAGAGCGGGCCACTCAGGATGAAGGCGGCATAGAGCGTATAGGCGCGGATGTTGCGGCCGAGCAGCGGCCAGGCGACGACCACGGCAGCGTAGGCGGTGATGATCGAGAGCAGGCTGGCGAGGACAATGGTGGGCAGCGGAATCAGCTTGCCGATCAGGCCGACCAGCATGGGGTAAAACGGAAAAAAGGCCCAGTTGCCGGCATTGACGCGGTTTGGCACCGGGAAGGTGTCGTAGCCGCGTTGCGCCATCGAGACATACCAGCTGCAATCCCAGCGGCACATGGCGCCGAAATAGTTGGTCCAGTCGGCATCGGGTCGGATGTAGCGGAAAGCGAGGAAACGGATCAGGGTACCGCTCACTACAAAGAGTAGCGGGAGCAGCAGAACGAAGGCCGTCGGGCGGTCCTGCTGACGATCGATACTAGCCTGATACACGGCGCCTCCCCGAATTAGTGCCTCAACGCGTCACTTCGCACAAAGGTGGATTGGGCACACCTGCAGCCAGTGCAGGGCAGCTATGGCAGCTTTGCGTGCAACCTAATGGATACGTTGTGCTTTGTAGCCGCTGCCCTAAATGGTTCAGCGCAGCCGAAAGTTTTCATCCATGTCGACTGGTCCCAGTACCATTCTAGCTACCGAGCAGCACAGCAATTTTCGCCCGCCACAGCTGGCGGTGATCGTTCCTAGCTACAATTTTCGCCCGCCACAGCTGGCGGTGATCGTTCCTAGCTACAATGAGCGGGACAATATCGAGTTGCTGTACGAGAAGGTGGCTTTGGCTCTGGGCAGCACGCCTTGGGAAATGATTGTCGTCGACGATGATAGCCCAGATGGCACTGCAGACCTAGTTAATGAGCTGAGCCGAGTGTATGCGAATATTCGCTGCGTGCGTCGCTTTGGCCGGCGCGGCTTGGCTTCGGCTTGCGTCGAGGGCATGGCGGTTACGTCAGCGCCCTATGTGGCGGTGATCGACGGCGACTTGCAGCATGACGAGGCCATTTTGCCGAAGATGCTGGAAAAGGCATTGGCTGGAGCCGACCTAGTGGTTGGCTCGCGCTTTACCGATGGTGGCTCGGCCGGAGAAGGCTTGAGCGCGACGCGTCTCTCGGGCAGCAATTTTGCTAATAAGCTGGCCGGAATGATTGCCGGGCAGGCCGTCAGCGATCCAATGAGCGGTTTCTTCTTGATGCGCCGTGAGGCTGCACTGAAGGCCGCGCCGAAGCTGGCTAGCGATGGCTTCAAGATTTTGATCGATTTGATCGTGACGTCGGCACGTATGGGCCAGCCGCTCACGGTCGCCGAGGTCGGTTACACGTTCCGCCCGCGTCATGCCGGCGAGAGCAAGATGAGCCCGCTGGTGGTGATCCAGTATCTGGGCCTGTGGTTTTCGAAGCTGACCAATGGCGCGCTGCCGCCAAGCTTCCTGCTGTTTGGGCTGGTTGGCGGTACCGGTGTGGTTGTGCATCTGGCGACGCTGGCCGCGCTGACGGCGCTTGGTCAGGGATTCTTAGTGTCGCAGATCGCGGCGACGCTGCTGGCGATGGGCTGGAATTTCGTGCTGAACAACAACTTGACCTATGCCGATCGCAAGTTGCGCGGCAGGCGGTTGGTGACGGGTTTCATCAGCTTCTGCGCCATCTGCGCGCTGGGC
The DNA here is from genome assembly GCA_028290245.1 of Devosia sp. GTDB lineage: Bacteria > Pseudomonadota > Alphaproteobacteria > Rhizobiales > Devosiaceae > Devosia. Next base: position 2,847 of record JAQGKG010000249.1, read on the forward strand.
GGCATTGCCAATATCTCGGTGGCCAATGCGATCTACCAGTGGGATCACCAGACGCTGATCGCCGGCCTATCGGGCGCGATTATGAGCTCGGTGTTCAACTATGCCGTGACGCGCGCCTTCACCTGGAAGTAAGCGCCATTGAATTGACTAACAGGCCCGCGGAGCGATCCGCGGGCTTTTTACTGTCTAGCTGATCTTGCCGAGGGCTGCGGCCATGGCTGCCTCGTCATATCCCAAGGTGGTCAGGGCGGTGGTGACGATGCCGGCGCGGTCGAGGCCGGCGGCGGCGTACATGTCGGTCTGGCTGGCGTGCTCGTCGAAGCGATCGGGGATCATCAGCGGGCGGAAGCGCAGCTTGCCATCTAGCAGACCGTTGCTGGCGAGGAAGGTCGCGACATGGCTGCCGAAGCCGCCGATGGAGCCTTCCTCGGTGGTGAGTAGCACATCGTGCGTGGTGGCAAGCTTGGCGATCAGTTCCTCGTCGAGCGGCTTGAGGAAGCGGGCGTCGGCGATGGTCGGGTTGAGGCCCAGAGCTGCCAACTTGTCGGCGGCAGCGAGCACTTCGGCGAGGCGGGTGCCGTAGCTGAGGATCGCGATGGTGGCGCCCTGGCGGACGATGCGGCCCTTGCCGATGGCCAGTATTTCGCCGCGGGCGGGCATATCGACGCCCATGCCTTCACCGCGCGGATAGCGGAAGGCGATGGGGCCGTTGTCATAGGCTGCGGCGGTGGCCACCATGTGGCGCAGTTCGGCTTCGTCGGCGGCGGCCATCTGCACGATGCCGGGAATGGCGCCGAGATAGGCGGCGTCGTAATTGCCGGCGTGGGTGGGACCATCGGCACCGACAAAGCCGGCGCGGTCAATGGCGAAGCGGACCGGCAGGTGCTGGATGGCTACGTCATGCACGACCTGATCATAGGCGCGCTGCAGGAAGGTCGAATAAATGGCGACGAAGGGCTTCATGCCCTCGCTTGCCATACCAGCTGCAAAGGTCACGGCATGCTGCTCGGCGATGCCGACGTCGAAGATACGGCTGGGGTGGATTTCGGCGAATTTGTCCAGGCCGGTACCGGTGGGCATGGCTGCTGTGACCGCGACGATGCGCGGATCGTCATTGGCTTCCTGGATCAGCGTTTCGGCGAAAACGTTGGTGTAGGAGGGCGCATTGGATGGCGTCTTGGCCTGGGCGCCGGTGATGACGTTGAACTTGGAAACGCCGTGATATTTATCGGGGGAATGCTCCGCCGGGGCGTAGCCCTTGCCCTTCTGGGTCACCAGGTGGATCAGGATCGGGCCGGTTTCGGCGTCGCGGACATTCTCGAAAATCGGCAGCAGGTTTTCGAGATCGTGGCCATCGACGGGGCCGATGTAATAAAAGCCGAGCTCTTCAAACAGCGTGCCGCCGGTGAAGAAGGAGCGGGCGAATTCCTCGGTTTTGCGGGCCGGTTCGTAAAGCATCTTGGGCAGCTTGCTGACGACGTTCTTGGCGGCTTCGCGCGTGCCGCGATAGAACGGGCCGGATACCAGCCGCGCCAGATAGGTGCGCAACGCGCCGGTCGGAGGGGCGATCGACATGTCGTTGTCGTTAAGAACGACGATCAGCCGGGCGTCCATGGCGCCGGCATTGTGGATCGCTTCATAGGCCATGCCGGCTGACATA
>JAQGKG010000283.1 GCA_028290245.1 Devosia sp.
GCGTATTGGACCAGGCGGCTATCGCCGGCGACCGAGAGACCGGTGTGGAGGCCACGCAGCGCGAGCACGAAGAACACCGTGAACGGCACCAGATAGACTAGCGCGATCTTGGCCTGCATGAGGCTCATCGGCTTGAGGGCGACGACCCAGAAGCGGAAGTCGACCTTGAACAGAAAATCGGCGGCGATGACGAAAAGGTAGCCGATCCCGACGGTGGCGATGGCGATCAGCACCGAGAGCCAGATATTGCCGCGAGCGGAGACCTTGTCGCCCTTGAGCACAAAGCCGAGGGCAAACACGATGACGCCGTTGAGCAGTGCCCAGAAAGCGATTTGGCTGGTGATGGTCTGCGGGAAAATGGCCGAGGCCGGGAGCAGCAGGCCGCCCCAATAGAGGAAGACGTAGTAGCTCAGCACCGGGACGAAGGCGCTGATGGCGAACACCAGCCACCACTTGGGTGTGCGCTTGACGTAGGCGGTGTCGCTTGGGTTTTCGGGCGAGACATTGCGCAGCCCGGCGAAGGCCGGCGCTGCTAGCAGCATGTCGAAGGTGCCGGCGAGCAGCACGACGAAGCCAACCAGCGCGATCAGGGTGCCGAGTTCTTTCCAGGGCCATATCTGGTCACTGGACGGGATAGGATCGGCGCCTTGGAGGGTCTGGGCGAACCAGTCGATGGAATAGCCGATGGCTTCGGGCGACAGGTGATCGCCGGGGTGGGTGGTATTCGGCGTCTGGAGTTGGCGAGCGGTGCCGGCGGCGATGTCGCCATAGACCTGGCCGGGGACGATGGCGTCGGTGGTGCCGAATACGGCCTGCAGCTTGGGGCTGGTGACTACGTCCTGGGCGCGATCGACGCTCCACATCAGCTGCGAGAACTCGTCGTATTTGGAGAAGACTACCGCGAGATTGCGGGGCCAGGAGGTGGTGCCGTCAGCGGCAAAGGGTGCGCCGGTGCTGGAGCCTTCGAGGACCATGGCCTTGTAGCCGTCGGGCATGGCGCCAGCGGCAGCGAGAATGGTCCAGCCGCCCATGGAGTGGCCTTCGAGGCCGATATTGCCGACGTCGACGATATCCAGCGAGCGCAGATAGGCGAGGCCGGCGGGGCCGCCAAAACCGTTGGAGAAGGCAGCGCCTTCGGAAAAGCCGTGGCCGGACTGGTCCAGCGCCAGCACGACATAGCCGCGACGGGCATATTCGATGGCAAAGCCGGACTGGGTTTCGCGGCTATTGATATAGCCGTGCACCGCGAGAATGGCGGGGGCCTTGTTTTCATTGGTGACGCCGGGCGGCACATAAAGCAGGCCGCTCAGGGTCTGGCCGTTGTTGCCGGTGAAGCGGACGTCCTTGATGGCGATACCGCCGGAGGTCTGGATGAAGTGGGCGAGTAGTGCGCCGATAAGAATGATGACCCATCCCAAGTGGAACAGGCGATATTTGCGTAGCATGGATGAGGCTCCCCAAAGTGCCGCGACTCATGAGTGCGCTTCGCAGGGCGCATTCTGTCGCTGAAGTGGCATTAGCAGGTTAGAGTGCGAAACTGAATTGGGTTAAAACGAAATCGTATCGCAGATAAGCGAAAGGGCTAGCTTGCTTCGGCGAGGCGCGGACGCTGCACCGCTTCGAGGGCCCGGAGCATGACCGAGGCATCGGCGCCGGGCTTGCAGGCATCGACGCTGAGGATCTGGCGGAACTGGCGGGCGCCTGGAAGACCGTTGGCGAGGCCGAGCATGTGGCGGGCGATATTGTTGAGGCGGGTGCCATTGGCGGCGCCTTCGCGCGTCGCATAATCGGCCATGGCGTGCATGATGGCTTCGAGCGTCGGTGGCTCGTTGGGGACGCCGAAGAAGCGGCGATCGACTTCGCCGAGGATCATTGGCGTTTGATAGGCGGCACGGCCGAGCATGACGCCATCCATGTGGGCCATTTCGGCCTCGGCGGCTTCGAGGTTTTCGAGGCCGCCGTTAATCATCACCGGCAATGGGGCGAGGCGGGCGCGGAGGCGATGCACCCGGTCGTAGTCGAGCGGGGGAATGGTGCGGTTTTCCTTGGGGCTGAGGCCCTTGAGCCAGGCCTTTCGGGCGTGGACGTAAAGCGCATCGACGCCAGCGCCGACCACCGCATCGGCGAAACGGTCGAGGCTTTCCTCGGTGTCTTGGTCGTCGATGCCGATACGGCATTTGACGGTGACGGGGCGCTCGGTGGCGTCGCGCATGGCGCGGACGCAGTCAGCGACGAGGTCCGGCTCGGCCATCAGGCAAGCGCCGAATTTGCCGGATTGCACCCGATCGGAGGGGCAGCCGACGTTGAGATTGATTTCGGCGTAGGCGTAGGGTTCAGCAAGGCGGATGGCCTTAGCCAGCTCAGCCGGATCGGAGCCGCCGAGCTGCAGGGCGACAGGGCCTTCGTCAGGATTGAGCCGCAGGTGACGGTGCGCATCGCCGTTGACCACGGCGGCGCTGGTGATCATCTCGGTGAACAGCAGGGCTTCGCGCGTCAGCAACCGATGGAGCCTGCGGCAGTGCCTATCAGTCCAATCGATCATCGGGGCAACGCTGAAGCGCCTGTCTAGCTTAGTCATCTCACTATACTTTTCTGCGCTCGGCGGTCCGGA
>JAQGKG010000301.1 GCA_028290245.1 Devosia sp.
AAGTAGCCGCAAACCAGCGTCATGATGACGTGGGTGACTATACCCGCCGCGCGCTGGACCGATTGCGGCAGGGCGTCGACCAGGAGATCCACCGCAATCATCGCCCGATGGCGGAATAGCAGCGCCACTCCTAAGAAGATTGAATATCCAAACGCCAGATAGGCAATTTCTTCGGTGAAGACGAGCGAGTTGCCCGTCGCGAAGCGGATAACCACATTAGCCGTCACAACCAAAACCATGATGGCAAATGCCGCCATGGAGACGAAGGCTTCGAAGTTGCGAACCAGCCGGACGGCCCAGAAAAGTGGTGTGTTCATGACGATCTCGATTTCGCGGAGACGCCCGACCCGCATAAAGCGATCGGGCGTCCTGTGGGGCTATTGGGTGCCAGGTGCTTAATTGATCGCTTCGAGCATGCGCTCGTAAAGGCCTGGGGACCACTCGGGGAAGTTGGCCGGCACGGTTGCCGCTGCCTCGAGGAAGCTGGCTCTGTCGACCTCGTTGAACAGAATGCCTTCGGTTTCCAACGTTGATCGGAACTCGGCCTCCAGCGCCTGGATGGCTGGGACCCGCTTTGCCGGTTCGGCACGGCCAACGCTGTCCAACGCCGCCTTTGCGTCATCTGGAAGAGCATCATAGACCTGCTGGCTCATGATGATCGACGTTGTCGCTACCAGATGGCCCGTCAAGGAGATATGCGAGCGGGTTTCGTACAGCTTGGACGAATACAGCAGCGAAAGCGGCGATTCCGCGGCGTCGGCTACACCCTGTTCGAGAGCGCTATAGGCCTCGGACCATGCAGTGTTGGTCGGGTTGCCACCGAGCACGCGGGAAACTTCGTTCCACATCTTGGTGGGAGCGTTGCGGATCTTCATCCCCTCGGTATCGGCACGGCTGTTGACCTCGCGGTCCGACAGCAGCTGGCGGGTACCGAAGTAGACCAGGGTTACGATATGAAGGCCCTTGGCAGCCAGCTGCTGTTCGAGATCGCCGACCAGGTCCGAGTTCCAGGCCTGTTCGATATCGGCCGGTTCCTTGATCAGGTATGGCGCCATGAACACCGAGAAGTCAGGCACATAATTCGAGAGGTGGCTTGGATCGGAGTCCTGCAATATCGGTGCACCACGGGAAATGGCGTCGATCATGTCGACGGTCTTGCCCAAGCCTTCCGACGGGAAAATCTCGACCTTGAGAGTGCCCTTGGACGCAGCCTCGAGTTCGGCGGCGAACTCAGCCCATAGCGGATAGGTCTTGTCCTGGTTGGATACGACCATATTCATGCGCAGCAGGGTTGGCGCTTGCGCAAGCGCCGACAAGGCGCAGGACATGGCCAGGGTAGCACCCAGACCAGCGGCTATCATACGGCGTGAAAGTTTCTGCATTCTCTGTTCCTCCAGAGCTGCCGAGGCAGCCGGCGCCATGCGCCACATGTTGTCGTGCTGAACCCCTGGCCGCCTACCTCAAAAGGTCGCGCATCAGTCCTCCGACAGCACTCATATATGATGCATCATATTCTATCCACGTCAAGACATGGTTTCTGGAAGTGTTCGAGAAACGGGAGCAATAGGGACTATTCGCACCGCCAATGCGTTAGCCGAGCGGCGTTGCGACAAAGGACCAGCGACACAACATCCCGCTCAACCACTTGCGCAACTTCGGACGGGTGACATCCCAACCGTCAGCGGCAAAGCGGAAGTCGAGGTAACTCAGCGCACAGGCGACAGAGATGGTGCCGACGTCGAGTGCCGACAGTTGATCCACCTCGCTCTCGAGGCGGTCTAGAATCTGATCCATGGAACGGCAATAAAGCTTGATCCGCTCAAGTGATTGCTGCTCGATTGGGCGAGTGACCTCATGCCGGCGGGGCACCGCAGCATCCATCAGGCCATCACCCAGGGCCTGCAGCACCAACACACGCCATCGTTCCTCGCCTTCAAACGGGAGTAGTCGCGAGCCGGCAGAGACGTCCAAATATTCACATATCACCGGACTATCGAATACAACCCGACCGTCGTCCAAGACAAGCGAGGGCACGCGATTGACGGGGTTGATGGCCCCATAGCCTGTGTCCCAGTCCATGGCATTGACCAGCTCCAAATCGGGCGCCAGCCCCAGTTCCAAGGCGACGACGCGCACCTTGCGCGAGTATGGCGAAGGCGGGGAATAGTACAGTTTCACAGTATTTCCTTTCGCGTGACAAAGCGCACCGGCTGGGGACCAGCGGCGGGTTTCACATCAGTATCAACTGCACTTTAGCGTGCGGCTGCGGCGCTTCGCTCGGCTTCGAGCATGCGGACCATCTCTTCGCCCCAGCGAATATCGTCCTGCATGGAAAGGCGACTGCGCTCGGGGTCGCCAACCTCAAGGGCCGCGAGCAAGTCGTAATGTTTGTGGTCTTCCCCTGAAATCTGGCGCACCGGCATGCGGTCGTGGAACGTCCGCAGGAACGGTCCCATCAATACCCACATGTTCTCACAGATGCCCTCCAGCAGCGGCATCTTTGCCAACTTGAGCAGCGCGAAATGAAAATCGCGGTTGAGTACGCTGGCCTTTTCAGGGTCGGTCGCCGCCGCCTTGATGAATTCGGAATTGATACCACGAAGAACCTTGAGCTCGGTCTCGTTTATCGTGCTAGCAACGGTGAAGACCGCTAGCCCCTCCAGTTCCATCCGGATGCGCTGAATTTCCCGCAGGCTGTCCGGCGAAAGGTCTGGCACCTGCACCGAGGTCGCAGCTCTCATTTCCAGCGCACGCTCGCTTACCAATCGGAAGATGGCCTCGCGAACCGGGGTAATGGAGGTACCGTATTGCTCGGCGACCTCGGAAATGGTCAACCGCTGCCCCGGCGCATATTGCCCGTCCATCAGGGCACCGCGCAGATCGTTGTAAATCTGCGTCGATAGACTATCCCGTATTACCGGCTTGACGACCACTCGAACTCTCCCTCGTCACGCCATGTTGCCGGCGATGCGATGATCTATCATATATCCCACAAGCCCCAGCACTAGGACTTGGGCAATTCAACAAGTTCGATCAGCACGCCATGCGGATCGCGCATGTAGAGGCCGCGCAGGCCAGTCGCTATGCCTTCCGTTATCTCCGTCAACTCACCCTGCAATGAGCCGCCATTGGCCATGATATCCGAGCGCAGACTGCTGACATCCTTGATGCGCAGGCAGATATGGGCTGCGCCAGGCTGGCTTCCCCGTGGGATGGATGGCTCATCTGGCTCATCGAACTGGATGAACTCGATGTGGCCTCCATGACCGTAGAGATGAACCAATCGCACCTGTGCTCCGGCCACGCCCATGAAGTTGGCGATCCAAGGCTGGCGACGCTCGCCGATGGGCCTGGCTTCGAAACCCATCACCTCGGTCCAGAACCGCACGGAGCGGTCGATGTCGGGCGTGATCCATCCGATATGGTCGAGGCTCGATGCGCCCCATTTGTTGCTATAGGCAGTGTCGGTCATGCGGAGAAACTGTCCTGGCGGGTGATGAACGGAGTGAGGCGCGGCCAATCGAGGGCCAGACCGGCGCCTGGCAGGGTGGGAGCGAGCATGTCGCCGAATTCGATCCGTGGCGGCGCGCAGAAATACTGGTCGATCGGGTCAGCGCCCAGTTCGGGCATTATCATCTCGACGCAGCGCACGCTGTCATAGGCAAAGCCGAACTGGGCATGGAGGCCCGGAAAGACATGGGGAATGACGGCACGGTCAAAGGCCTTGGCCACGGCGATCGCTTCTATGGTACCGGTGATGCCGCCACTGACAGAGGCATCCACCCGCAAGATACCGCCCGCTTGTGCCATGTCTCTGAAACCGGAGATGTCGAGCACGTCCTCGCCTACGGCCAGTGGCACATCCAGCTTTGCAGATAGCGCAGCTATGGCCTGCACCTGTGTCGGGGCGAAGGGATCCTCGACGAAGACCGCACCAAGTTTCTCTGCAAGCCGGCAATAGGGCAATGCCTGGTCAACACTGGACCACGACCAATGCGCATCGATACCGAAGCTTGCTCCCGGCGGCAGGGCTCCGGCCAAGGCCTCCATCACGGCTTTGTCGGCAGCTATGTCGCGGCCATCGATCATGCATTTGATGGTCTTGAATCCGCGGGCCGTCAGATCAGCCGTGTCGCTCGCCGCCTTTTGCGGCGTCATGCCATAGCCGATGACCGGCATGACAGGCAAGCGATCGCGTACGCCGCCCAGGACCGCCCAGAGCTGCAGT
>JAQGKG010000326.1 GCA_028290245.1 Devosia sp.
TTCGCCTCGCTGGCGAGATCGAAGCGATCCAGTGCAAACTGGAGGCAAGAGCGCCCGGAGCCATTATTTGGCCCGGGCGCTTTCTTTTTGACTGAATTGCCCTTTATCGGCAGCGTCATCGGCACCATGTTGGAGCTATGTAGACATGCGCACCGGAGGCCGGGTTTTGAAGCTATCGTCCATCGCACGAGGGGGAAGGGTCGCTTTATGCACTTTTGCCGTTGCACTCGGGATCACCGTTCCAGGCATGGCCGCACAGAGTGCGCTACCACCCGCCGAACTTGGTGGGCTGACCTATACCAATACCCAGCCCGACCGCATCCATGTCGCCCAGGCGCAGGATTCGGCACAACTGATCGTTCGCATCCAGCAGCTCGAGGAACAGTTGCGCTCGCAGAACGGCCAGATCGAGGGCCTGGTGTTCCAGCTTACCCAGATGCAGGAAATCCTGACGCGACTGACCGAAGACAATGAGCGCCGCCTTCAGGCGCTCGAGGGCGGTGCCGCGGGAAAAACTAGTGCGGCAACCCAACCTGGCGGCGTGACGCAGCCCGAGGCGTTGCCGCAGGACCCCAATGCTGGCGCAGCTCCGATGACCGATATTCCGGCGCAAGGGGTGCAGCCTTTGCCCGGCGAGGTAGAATTCGATCCAACCTTCGACGACGGCAGCGCAGCGCCGATGGACGCCGTGGGCAGTTCTGCCGACCCACTGGTGGGAACTGGCGCGACCGGTGGCGTCGACCTGACCACTGGCCAGCCGCTGGACCTCGCCTATGATCCGGCCAATGCTGACACTGGCAATCCGGATGCCGACGCACAGTTCAAGGCAGGTTACGAAGCTCTGGCTTCAGGTGACTATGGCTTTGCCGAGGATCAGTTCAGCCAATTCATCGAGCTTTATCCGGACAATCCGCAGGCCACCGATGCGGCCAATTTCCTCGGCGATGCGCTGTTGCAGCGCGGTGCCTATAACGAGGCGGCGGATGTGCTGCTGGATGCCTATCAGAAGGCACCGCAGGGGCCACGCGCGCCAGAATTTCTGGTCAAGCTCGGGGCGTCGATTTCCGGCGCGGGCGAGCGGGAAGTGGCTTGCCGCACCTTTGGGCAGGTTGCGACCAACTATCCTAACCTGACTCCGGAAGTGGCGGCGCGTCTGGCGGCCGAAAAGACCAAGGCCGAGTGCCCGCCGGCATGACGCCTGGTCTTGAAACGCCAGCAGAGGTGCAAGCTTTGTTCGCGGCGGTGGCGGATCAACCCGCCATCGCCCTCGCGGTCTCCGGCGGCGCGGATAGTCTGGCGCTGATGCTGTTGGCACAGCGCTGGGCGGCTGGCGTCGCCAGTCCTCCTGCCATCTATGGTTACTCAGTCGATCACGGATTGCGGCCGGAGGCTGCTGACGAGGTCGCCATGGTACTCAACGCAGCCGTTGCACTTGGGCTGCCGGCACGTGGCCTAACGTGGAGCGGGCCGAAGCCGGTCAGCGGCGTTCAGGAAGCGGCACGGATTGCTCGCTATCGATTGATGGCGGCCGCCATGGCCGACGATGGTGCGAACGTTCTGTTGACGGCGCACCACCGGCAAGATCAGGCCGAGACTGTGCTGATGCGGATGGCACATGGCAGCGGGCTTGAAGGCCTTAAAGGCATGACGACGATGTCCGAAATTGAGGGCGTCATGGTGCATCGCCCACTGCTCGGCACCGATCCGGCCACCTTGCGCGACATCGTACTCGCTACGGGTCTAGTGCCGGCCGACGACCCCTCCAATCACGATACTCACTACGAGCGCGTGCGCTGGCGCCAAGCCATGCCGGCACTCGCTGCATTGGGCCTAGATGCAGCCGCCATTGCACAATTTGCCGAACGCGCGGCCGATGCTGATGCCGCTATTGCACAGATGGCCGACGGTTGCTTTGCCGAAATCGTGCGGCTCGACGGCTTTGGTGCCGCGCGGATCGAACTGGCGCCCTTTGTCGGGCTTAGCCCCGCTATTTCGACCCGGCTGCTGGGCCGGGTGCTCAACATCGTCGGCGGGCGGCAAAGACCGCGTGCGCTGGGTCAGGTCGAGCGCTTGCGCCAGTCGATTGCCGACAACACCCTCGCAAAAGCGACGACTGTGCTGGGCTGCGTTATCCGCATTAAAGATGGTGGCGTGGCTGTGGCGCGCGAGCCGGGAAGGGCGCTGCCCGCCGATGCGATGCTGCTGCCGCATGGTGAACTGGTATGGGACGAGCGCTTCCGCATCATCAACGGCTCCGACCAGGCCGACCTGACCGCCAGCGTCGCCGACTACCTGCCGCGCCACCGGCTCGAGGAGTTTCTCGGCTTCAAGGTGACGGCCCCCGCTGAAGCCATTCGCACCGCCCCAATCGTCCGCGATGCAGCCGGGGGGGTGCTATCGCTCGGTGGCTGGTCGTTCGACGAGCGGATAACGGTGCAGTTATTGATCGATTGAGTTGGATGCGGAACCTTCTGACTCACCACAGCGTATTAACCCAATCGCGACATTATGACTTTACGGGCCGGCCGAACCACCGCAGGTGATGCCCTTGTAACGCCCCAATGCCGGACATACATTCGGCTCTACTGCTGGCAGCTTTATGCGCCGGCCCCCCGGGACAGGATTGATGAACGGAAATTTCCGCAACTTCGCCATCTGGCTGGTCATACTATTTATGCTGATGGGCCTGTTCCAGGTCTTCCAGTCATCGACCCGCTCGATTTCAGTAGCCGAAAAGAGCTACAGCCAGTTCGTCAATGACGTCGAGGCCGGCAGTATCACCAGCGTGATCATTACCGATGATGTCGTTTCGGGCACGATGCGCGACAACACGCGGTTTGAAACCGTGCTGCCCGCCAATGCCGACATCATTTCGCGGCTTGAGAGCAAGGGCGTCTCGATCACCGCCCAGGCGCCGGAATCCAGCCCGTTCTGGACTGTTCTGCTCAGCTCGTGGTTGCCCTTTATCGTCATCATCGGCGTCTGGTTCTTCTTTATTCGCCAGATGCAGGGCGGCGGTCGTGGCGGCGCGATGGGCTTCGGCAAGTCACGCGCCAAGCTGCTAACCGAGTCGCATGGCAAGGTGACGTTCGAAGACGTGGCTGGCGTGGACGAAGCCAAGCAGGATCTTGAGGAAATCGTTGAGTTCCTGCGCGATCCGGGCAAGTTCCAGCGCCTTGGCGGTCGTATTCCGCGCGGCGTGCTGCTCGTTGGCCCTCCAGGTACCGGTAAAACGCTGTTGGCCCGTTCGGTCGCTGGCGAAGCCAATGTGCCGTTCTTCACGATCTCGGGTTCGGACTTCGTTGAAATGTTCGTCGGCGTGGGCGCATCGCGCGTTCGCGACATGTTCGAGCAGGCCAAGAAAAACGCGCCTTGCATTATCTTCATCGACGAAATCGACGCCGTCGGTCGCCAGCGTGGCGCCGGCATGGGTGGCGGTAACGACGAGCGCGAACAGACGCTCAACCAGCTCCTCGTCGAGATGGACGGCTTTGAAGCCAATGAAGGCATCATCCTGATCGCCGCGACCAACCGTCCCGACGTGCTGGATCCTGCACTGCTGCGTCCAGGCCGTTTCGACCGCCAGGTTGTGGTGCCAAACCCCGACGTGTCCGGCCGCGAGAAGGTTCTCAAGGTCCACGTCCGCAAGGTGCCGCTGGCTCCCGATGTGGATCTGAAGGTACTGGCTCGTGGTACGCCCGGTTTTTCGGGTGCTGACCTGATGAACCTCGTCAACGAGGCGGCTCTGATGGCGGCGCGGCGCAACAAGCGTTTCGTCACCCATGCCGAGTTCGAAGACGCCAAGGACAAGATCATGATGGGCGCCGAGCGCCGCACCATGGCCATGTCTCAGGACGAGAAGAAGCTGACCGCCTATCACGAAGCTGGCCACGCCATCATCGCGCTCAAGGTTGCCGGCATCGACCCGATCCACAAAGCGACGATCATTCCGCGTGGCCGTGCCCTCGGCATGGTTATGACGCTGCCCGAGAACGACACCTATTCGTTCAGCCGTGAAAAGGCGCTGGCTCGCCTGACCATGCTGTTCGGCGGTCGTGAAGCCGAGATCATCAAGTTCGGCCCTGAAAAGGTGACCAGCGGTGCATCCGGCGACATCCAGATGGCCACCAGCCTCGCCCGTTCGATGGTGATGGAATGGGGCATGAGCGAAAAGCTTGGTCGCGTCCGCTATAAGTCGAGCGAGCAGGAAGTGTTCATCGGCCACTCGATGACGCAGTCGACCAATATGAGCGACGATACCGCCAAGCTGATCGACCAGGAAGTGCGCAAGCTGATCGAGGATGGCGAGGCGTCCGCCAAGGACATCCTGACCACCTATCACGACCAGTGGGAGGCGATTGCCCAGGCGCTGCTTGAGTTCGAAACGCTGACTGGCGACGAGCTTCGCGCGCTGATGGACGGTGTGCAGCCGACCCGTCCCGACGACAGCGGCCCGTCCAACAAGGCAACCGGCGTCCCGTCGGCCGGTAAGGCAGGCAAGAAGCGCCCAGATGCGCCGCCCGAGCCAGGGCTTGAGCCTCAGCCCAATAGCTAAAGCTGGTTGAAGAATTTGAAGGGCCGCCGAGAGGCGGCCCTTTTGCATATCGGTAATTTCCGCTATGCCGCGCAAAAGTGGTATTATCCGGCAAAGCCGGCACGGCGAGGGACGGGACCAAATGGTACGCAAGTATTTCGGCACTGATGGTATTCGTGGCCTTGCCAATGGCGACAAGCTCACTCCCGAACTGGCCCTCAAGGTGGGCATGGCGGCAGGCCAGAAATTCGTGCGCGGCGATCATCGCAACCGCGTCGTCATCGGCAAGGATACCCGTCGGTCCGGCTATATGCTGGAACAAGCGCTGACCGCTGGCTTCACCGCCGTTGGCATGGACGTTTACCTGTTGGGGCCGATGCCGACGCCTGCAGTGGCCATGCTGACCCGGTCATTGCGCGCTGATCTCGGCGTCATGATCTCGGCGTCGCACAACCCCTATGAAGACAACGGCATCAAGCTGTTCCGTCCAGACGGCTACAAACTCAGCGACGAAGTCGAAAAAGAGATCGAGGCTCTAATCGATAGCGACATGTCCAAGTCGCTGGCGCATGGCCGCGATATTGGCCGGGCGCATCGCGATGAAGAAGCGCGCACGCGCTACATCGAGTATGCCAAGCGCACCCTGCCGCGGAATACCGATCTGGCCGGCCTGCGCGTAGTGCTCGATTGCGCCAATGGCGCGGCCTACAAGGTTGCCCCGATTGCGCTGTGGGAACTCGGCGCCGAGGTGTTCACCATCGGCGACAAGCCAGATGGCTTCAATATCAACGACAAGGTCGGCTCGACCGCGCCCGAGGCCGTATCGGCCAAGGTCAAGGAAGTGCGCGCTGACATTGGCATTGCGCTGGATGGCGACGCCGACCGCGTCATCATCGTCGACGAAAAGGGTGAAGTGATCGATGGCGACCAGTTCATGGCGGTCATTGCGCAGAGCTGGCTCAAGCGCGAAATGCTTCTGGGCGGCGGTATTGTTGCGACCGTAATGTCAAATCTCGGTCTTGAACGCTATCTGGCGTCGCTTGGGCTGACGCTGGAGCGGACTAAAGTCGGCGATCGCTATGTGCTCGAAGCGATGCGCGCCAAGGGCTTCAACGTCGGCGGCGAGCAGTCGGGCCACATCATCCTGTCAGATTTTACGACCACGGGCGATGGCCTGGTGGCGGCGCTGCAGTTGCTGGCCGTGCTGAAGAACGAAGAGCGCACGGTGTCCGAAATCTGCGCCCGCTTCGAAAAGGTGCCGCAGTTGCTGCGCAGCGTAAAATTCAAGTCCGGCAAGCCGTTGGAGCACAAGCTGGTGATCCAGGCGATCGCCGATGGCGAGGCCATGCTGGGCATTGGCGGCCGGCTTGTGGTGCGGGCATCGGGCACTGAACCCGTGATCCGCGTCATGGGTGAGGCCGACGATGCAGCGCTTGTTGCGGCAGTTGTATCGCAAGTCGAAGCTGCCATTCGAGACGTTGCATAGGTTAACTGGCGTCAACTTCAGTTTACTGAGTATTAACAGATTGGGCGGGTCGCGGTTACTGTCAGGGTTAAGTCGTTAGGTTAAGTGAGCTTTAAGGAAATTGTTCGATATTGGGCGCAATCGACTAGTGTCGTGGCAATCCCAAGGACTTTTCTCATGCGCAAGCTCATTGCAGCGGTTACGGTGGCAGGAGCCACACTGGTCGCCGGCTCGGCACTAGCCGCTGACTTCCCCTACTACCCCCCCGTTATCGAAATTCCAGACGTCGACTACGGCGTGCAAGGCTCGTTCTACCTGCGCGGCAGCGCGGCCGGTAACGCGCTGTGGGCCAAAGAAGTCAACCATCCCCGTATTGTTCCGTCGGTGTTTGCAATCGACGGTCTCGGATACGGCTATTCGGTCGGCGCTGGCTTGGGTTATGAAACCGGAACGGGTCTCCGTGTCGACGTAACAGCTGATTTCCTCAACAACGAAGGCATGCAGGTGACTGTCCCGGCTGGCACGGTCGGCCCGGGCGGCGTCTCCCCTGGCCTTGCCCCCGGCGTGCACAAGCTGTCGCTGCGCTCCACGGTCGTGCTGGCCAACGCCTATTATGATTTTGGCTTCAGCAGTGAAGGTTACGGTGCTTCGGGCGGCGCCTTTGGTTATGTCGGCGCCGGCGCTGGTGTAGCCTTCAACGACTTCATCACCACCGGCCCTGCCGGCTCGCTTCCCGATACCCGTGCACAAAACACCAGCTTTGCCGCTGCCGGCATGATCGGTGTGGGCTACGACTTCGGCCAGGTCGTCGCCGACGTGGGCTACCGCGCCCTCTACATCAACAATCTCGATAACAAGGTTGCTACGGCCCCGTACTCGATTGCCAATAACTGGGCACACGAAGTTCGCGGCACGGTGCGCTACCGCTTCAACTAATCGGCAGGGGCATCCGCTCCCGCTCTTATCATCGACAGTGCGATCGGCGTCCTTCGGGGCGCCGATTTGCTTTTCACCGATCCTCCTCGGCGCGTTAAGCTCAGCGTAAACACGGGAGGAATCGGCATGAAGGTATTGGTGATCGGCGCAGCCGGCATGGTTGGCCGTAAGTTGGTCGCGGCGTTGCTATCGACGGGACGGGTCGGCGAACAGGCGATATCCAGTCTGGCACTGGCTGATGTGGTGGCGCCGACCGCCCCCGAAGGCACCATCGCAGTCACCACCAGCGTCGTCGATCTGTCCCGACCCGAGGCCGCGACGGGCCTCATCGCGGATCGACCCGATCTCATTTTCCACTTGGCGGCCATCGTTTCCGGCGAGGCCGAAGCCGATTTCGAGAAAGGCTATTCCATCAACCTGGACGGCACGCGGCATCTGCTTGAAACCATCCGGCTGGCGGGCCAGTCGCAGCCCTATCGCCCCAGGCTCGTCTTCACCTCGTCGATAGCAGTGTTCGGCGAGCCGCTGCCGGCGGTGATCGGCGATACCCAGCACCACACGCCGCTGACCAGCTACGGCACGCAGAAGGCAATCTGCGAACTGTTGCTCGCCGACTACTCGCGGCGCGGCTTTGTCGATGGTATCGGCATTCGCCTGCCCACCATTGCGGTGAGACCGGGTAAGCCAAACAAGGCTGCGTCGGGATTTTTCTCCGGCATCATCCGTGAGCCGCTGGCAGGGCAGGAGGCCCTGCTGCCGGTCGCCGACGCGGTTCGACACTGGTTTGCCAGCCCCCGGGCCGCCGTCGGCTTCCTGCTGCATGCGGCTGCGATGGACACAGGCCTGCTCGGCAATCAACGTAATCTCACGATGCCAGGCCTAGCCGCCACCGTCGGCGAGCAGATCGCAGCGCTTGAGCGAGTCGCAGGGCCAAAGGCCGTCGCGCTGATCCGCCGCCAGCCTGACGAGGTCATCGCGGGTATCGTCGCCGGCTGGCCGCAAGCCTTCGAGGCCACGCGGGCCAAGTCGCTGGGCTTTGTGGGCGAGAGCACATTCGACGAGATCATCCGTATCTATATCGAGGACGAACTCGGCCACTAGAGTCAGCCAGGCGGCGGCGGCCCAGCCAAAAGACCCATTGACGTCACCCCGGCATCGGGCGTATCTCCCGCCTCAGGACATCTCGCCCTAACGCGAGACGCATAGACCTGGGAGGGTCGCTGAATATGGCTCCAATGCCCCATATCGCGCCGGCGGTTAAACCGGCAAACCCTAATTTTTCGTCGGGCCCCTGTGCCAAGCGTCCTGGCTGGACGGTTGAAGCGCTCGCTAATGCGCTGGTCGGTCGTTCGCACCGCTCCAAGCCCGGCAAGGCCCGCATCCAGCGCGCCATCGACCTGACGCGCGAACTGCTGCAGGTTCCAGCCGATTATCGCATCGGCATCGTCCCCGCTTCCGATACCGGCGCCGTCGAAATGGCGATGTGGTCGATGCTTGGCGCCCGCGGCGTCGACATGCTGGCTTGGGAAAGCTTCGGCGAAGGCTGGGTCACCGATGTGGCAAAGCAACTGAAGCTCGAAGACGCCCGCATCATCAAGGCCAGCTATGGCGAACTGCCTGATCTCGGCCAGGTCGATTTCGACCGCGACGTGGTGTTTACCTGGAACGGGACGACGTCTGGCGTGCGCGTCGAGAATGCCGACTGGATCGCTGCCGACCGCAAGGGCCTGACCATCTGCGACGCGACCTCTGCGGCGTTTGCGCAGAACCTCGATTTCGCCAAGCTCGATGTCGTGACCTTCTCCTGGCAGAAGGCGCTGGGCGGCGAAGCCGCGCACGGCGTGCTAATCCTCAGCCCCCGCGCTGTCGAACGTCTCGAAAGCTTCAAACCCGACCGGCCGCTGCCCAAGATTTTCCGCCTGACCAAAGGTGGCAAGCTGCTCGAGGAAGTGTTCGAGGCCGCGACCATCAACACGCCCTCGATGATCTGCATCGAAGACGCCATCGACGCCATGGAATGGGGCAAGTCGCTGGGTGGCCTGAGCGCCATGCAGGCCCGCGCCGACGCCAATTTCAAGGTGCTGGAAGACTGGGTCAACAAGACGCCATGGGTCGAATTCCTCGCCAAGAACCCGGCCAATCGGTCCAACACCTCGGTGTGTTTCTCGATTGTCGATCCGGCCGTGACGGCGCTCGATGGCGACAAGCAGGCAGCCTTTGCCAAGGCCATCGTGTCGCGCCTCGACAAGGCCGGCGTCGCCTATGACATCGCATCCTACAAGGACGCCCCGTCAGGCCTGCGCATCTGGGCCGGCTCGACCATTGAAGCGTCCGACCTGGCAGCGCTGGTGCCGTGGCTGGACTTTGCATTCGCCGAAGAGCTGGCGGCTTTGAATAAGGCCGCTGCCTAAACAAGAACCCCCACCCAACCTCCCCCTGCTGGGGGGAGGGGCTGATCGAGTTTTCGGGCACCAAAGTGCCTCGAACGCGGAGCCGTTCCTCCCCCTCATTAGGGGGAGGCTAGGTGGGGGCACCCCCTTCAAAATATAGATATTCAGGGATTTCCCAATGCCCAAGGTTCTCGTTTCCGACAAGCTCAGCCCGACCGCCGTCCAGATATTCAAGGATAATGGCGTCGAGGTGGATTACCTGCCTGATCTCGGCAAGGACAAGGACAAGCTGCTTGAGGTGATCGGCCAGTATGATGGCCTCGCCATCCGTTCGGCCTCCAAGATCACCGAAAAGATCATCGCCGCCGCGACCAATCTCAAGGTTATCGGCCGCGCCGGCATCGGTGTCGACAATGTCGACATTCCGGCTGCGACCAAGAAGGGCATCATCGTGATGAACACCCCCTTTGGTAACTCGATCACCACGGCCGAGCACGCCATCGCCATGATGTTCGCCTTGGCTCGCCAACTGCCCGAGGCCGACGCTTCGACCCGTGCTTCTAAGTGGGAAAAAAACCGCTTCATGGGCGTCGAGGTCACCAACAAGACCCTGGGCCTGATCGGCGCCGGCAATATCGGCTCCATCGTTGCAGACCGCGCCATCGGCTTGCGCATGAAGGTCATCGCTTTCGATCCATTCCTCACTCCCGAACGTGCGCAGACGCTGGGCGTCGAAAAGGTCGAGCTCGACGATCTGCTGGCCCGCGCCGATTTCATCACGCTGCACACGCCGCTAATTGACGCGACGCGCAACATCATCAGCGCCGAGGCTCTGGCCAAGACCAAGAAGGGCGTTCGGATCATTAACTGCGCCCGTGGCGGGTTGATCGACGAAGACGCGCTACTGGCGGCATTGAAGTCCGGTCAGGTTGCCGGCGCGGCGCTCGACGTCTTCCTGCAGGAGCCAGCCGAAAATAATCCACTGTTCGAATTGCCCAACGTGATTTGCACGCCCCATCTGGGTGCGGCGACGACCGAAGCCCAGGAGAACGTGGCGCTGCAGGTTGCCGAGCAGATTTCGGCCTATCTGATGAGCGGCGAAATCACCAATGCCCTCAACTTCCCGTCGATTTCGGCCGAAGAAGCGCCGATCCTGACCCCATGGGTCAAGCTTGCCGAAACCCTCGGCTCGTTCGCCGGGCAGCTCACCGAAACGGCGATCACCGGCATCAAGATCGAGTTCGAAGGCACCGTAGGCCTGCTCAACACCAAGCCTATGGTTGCGGCTGCGATCAACGGCGTGTTGAAGCCATCGCTGGGCGATATCAACATGGTCTCGGCGCCACAGATCGCCAAGGATCGCGGCATCGTGGTCGAAACCACGACGCGTGACCGGCAGGGTGCCTATGAAGGCTATATTCGCCTGACCATCACCACCGAACGCCAGGAACGCAGCATTGCCGGCACTATTTTCGCCAACGGTAAGCCGCGCGTCATCCAGGTCAAGGATATCAACATGGAAGCCGAGCTGTCGCCATCCATGCTGTATGTGACCAACGAGGACAAGCCGGGCCACATCGGCCGCCTCGGCACGCTGCTCGGCACGCTGGGCATCAACATCGCCAACTTCAACCTCGGCCGCACCGAAGTCGGCTCCGACGCCATCGCGCTGGTCTCCATCGACGGCACCCTCACCGAAGCCCAACTCGGCGAAATCGCCAAGCTCGAAGGCGTCAAGCAGGCCAAGGCCTTGCGGTTCTAGGATGTCCAAACGTCTGGATCAGATGCGGAGACATCCGCAATCGGATTGGACGATTAGTGACGTGGCAGCGTTATGCCGCGAGTTTGAAATAGAGTGTGAGTCGCCCCGCGGGGGTGGCTCACATTACAAGATTTATCATTCCGCAATGGCGGAGATTTTGACGGTGCCTTTCAAAAGGCCCATCAAAGCAGTATATATCAGGCGGTTGGTTGCATTCGTGACCGAAGTGGATCGGCGTCATGGCAAGCCTTGAATACCCGGTGATCGTATCGCCTCTTTCAGCAGAGGATGGTGGAGGTTTCAGTGCGACCGTGCCCGACTTGCCTGGCTGCATGAGCGATGGCGACACGCCTGAAGAAGCCATTGCCCACGTGCAGGATGCCATCGGCGTCTGGATTGAAGCCGCAATGGATATGGGGCGCCCGATCCCTCGACCATCACGTCATCTGGCGATCGCTTAGCTTTAACCGGCTCTACGCCGCGCAGACCATTCGGCCAGCACGATGCCGGCGATGATGATGGCGGCGGCAATGTAGTGATAAAGCTCCAGCCGCTCGCCGAGGATCAGGACCGAGCCGAGCGCGCCGAACACCGGGATCAGATTATGGCTCGGTGCGGCGCGATTGGGGCCGACCAGTTCGACGCCGCGGGCGTAGGCGATCTGGCTAAACATGGATGGAAATACCATCACATAGGCCAGCACTACCCAGACCACGGGCGACATGCTGGGGATTTCGGCGTAGCTGGTGATGCCGGGGCCGAACGCCTGCAGCATGGCGAGGCCGGTGATGGCTGCGCCGGTGAACGCCACTGCCATGAAGCTCATCATATGGACTTGCGGCCGAAACCGCAGGGCTAGCGTATAGGCCGTATAGGTCAGGCAAGCCAACAACACGAAGCCGTCGCCAATGTTGATGTCGAGCGTCAGGATGCGCCGCAGGTCGCCATGCGTGGCCGTCAGCATGACGCCGGTAATGGCGATCAGCACGCCGATAATTTGCAGGGCCCTGGCTCGCACGCGGAAGATAATGAAGTTCGCCGCGAGAATCATCATGGGCAGGGCGCCCGTTTCGATCGACGAATTGACTGCCGTTGTGGTGGTCAGCCCGACATAAAGCAGCACATTATACAGCGCATAGCCCAGAGCACCGAAGGCCATGAGCAAGGGCCAGGTGCGGCGGATTACCGGCCAGTCGGCTGCGAGGAAGCGCCACGAGAAGGGCAGAATGAACAGGGTTGCGCCGACGCAACGCGCGGAAAGCAGCAGAAACGGGTCGATTTCACCCACTACCAGCTTGGCCGCAACAACGTTGCCACCCCAGAACAGCGGCGCCAGAATGAGTAGCAGATAGGGCTGATCGAGCAGCGGCGCGGAAATGCCGCGATTTTGGTTATCTAGCGGCTTTGTCATCGTCGCTCGGGTGATGTAAGGACAATCGGACTTAGCAGTTATTCGGTCACGTTCAAACTCATACCCAAGGTGACCGGGGTGCCCCCGGGTCAAGCCCGAGGGTTAACGTCCAATGGGATAAGGGGAGCGGCAACAGGCCGGGCCCTTTGCGTCGCGCCTATCTGGAGAAGGTATTTTCATGGCTAATGTGGTTGTCGTCGGCTCGCAGTGGGGCGATGAGGGCAAGGGCAAGATCGTTGACTGGCTCTCGGAGCGCGCCGATGTGGTGGTGCGCTACCATGGCGGCCACAACGCCGGCCACACACTGGTCATCGATGGCGTCAGCTACAAACTGGCATTGTTGCCCTCGGGCCTCGTGCAGGGCAAGTTTTCGGTCATCGGCAACGGCGTGGTGGTCGATCCGCATCACTTCGTGGTTGAGCTGGCCAAGCTGCGGGCGCAGGGCGTCGACATTACCCCTGAAAACCTGCGTATTGCCGACAATGCGCCACTGATCCTGTCGCTGCATCGCGAACTCGATGCGATCCGCGAAGATTCCAATTCCGGTCTCAAGATCGGCACTACCAAGCGTGGTATCGGCCCGGCTTATGAAGACAAGGTCGGTCGTCGTTCCATCCGCCTGATCGATCTGGCCGAACCCGAAACGCTGATGGTCAAGATCGAGCGCCTGCTGGGCCACCACAATGCGCTGCGTCGCGGCATGGGCCTGGTCGAGATCGAAGCCCAGAAGATTTATGACGAACTGACTTCGGTCGCCGCCGAAATCCTGCCCTTCATGGACCAGGTCTGGAAGGTGCTCGACGACAAGCGCCGGGCCGGAGCCCGCATCCTGTTCGAAGGCGCGCAGGGGGCATTGCTCGACAATGACCACGGCACCTATCCGTTCGTCACCTCTTCCAACACCGTCGCCGGTCAGGCCGCTACCGGTTCAGGCCTTGGCCCAACCTCCATCGGCTATGTGCTGGGCATCACCAAGGCCTATACCACCCGCGTCGGCGAAGGCCCGTTCCCCTGCGAACTCGATGACGAAATCGGCCGCCACCTCGCGACTGTCGGCAAGGAAGTCGGCGTCAATACCGGTCGGCCGCGTCGCTGCGGCTGGTTCGATGCTGTGCTCGTGCGCCAGACGGTCAAAACCTCGGGCATTACCGGCATTGCGCTGACCAAGCTTGACGTGCTCGATGGGCTAAAGGAGATCAAGGTCTGCGTGGCTTACGAGCTAGACGGATCACGCATTGATTACCTGCCTGCCTCAATGGGGGCTCAGGCCCGCGTTAAGCCGATCTATGAGACCCTCGAAGGCTGGTCCGAAACCACTGCCGGCGCGCGCAGTTGGGCGGATTTGCCTGCACAGGCGATCAAATATGTACGGTATATCGAAGAACAGATCGGCGCTCCGGTCGCGATGCTGTCGACTAGCCCCGAAAGGCTCGATACCATCCTTGTCGTTGACCCATTCCAAGACTGATTTTTTTTGTTACAACACGTCGCTGCAATTGTGAGTACCAACTAACCAATGGCGGACTACAAGGAGCTGTTGCGCCGGGCCGTCTCGGCGCTTCCGGAAAATAATGGGGCTGCCCGCAGGGCGGTTTATGAAAAGGCGCGCTCGGCCCTTGTGGGGCAGTTGCGCGCCATCACGCCCCCATTGCCGGCCCGCGAAATCACCCAGCATCGCCTACAGCTTGAAGACTGTATTCGCCAGGTCGAGCAGGAAGCCAGCGAGGCGGTCATCACGCTTGGTCGTGATAACGGGCTGTCGCCACGTAGTTCTGCGCCACCGCCGACCGCTTCCCGCCCCGAACCGGAAGCCGCTAGGCCGGTTGACACGCCCAAGCCTGTGGAGGCGCCTAAGGTCGTAGAAGCCCCCCGTGCCGTCGAGCCCACCCGGCTTGTCGACGTGCCCCAGCCTGCCGGCGACTTGAAGGCCGTCCGGGATGCGATGTCCATCGAGGACATCATTTCCCAGGCTGCAGAGACCTCCGGGGCGCCGGTCAGACTGGTCAAGCAGGAATCACCGGCCGAAAAGCCTGCTCCGGAACTGCGCTCGATCCCGTCTATCGTAGCGCGTGCCGAGGCCTCAAAGACCGGCCCGTCGTCGCCGCTGCCGCAGGCAGCCAGTGCCCGGCCCAGCGACGCGGCTCTCAAGGCCCCCAGTTTTGAAGCGCGCCGCGAGCCATTTCCGCAAGCTGCCAATTCCATGGTCGAGCCGACCCGCTCGGCACCGCGCGTCGATCCGTCAATGGGCAACCAGGCCGTTGCCCGCCAGCAGGTCATCGCGCCCATCGCCATTGGTGCAGTTGCGCCAGTAGAACGGGCACTGTCGACCGTGCGCGAAGTCGAGGTCGAACGCGACCCGAGCGAAGCCGAAGGCGCCATCGAGCGCGCCATCGAAACGCTGGACCGTGAAGCCCGCGGCGAGTCGACGTCAACACCGCCGGAGCGTTCGCTCGACAGCTTTGCGATGGCCAATGCTGGCATCGCGTCCGACGATTCAGGCTTTGCCGAGGTCCCACCGCCATCGCGCGGTGGTGGCGGTCTCACCATTTTCCTCGTGGTCTTTGCGATCCTGCTGGCCGGCGTCGGTGGTGCCGGGTTCTGGGCATGGCGCGAAGGCTATGTCGATCTCGACCAGATGTTCGGCCAGGCACAGACGCCTGTCACCGAAACGGCAGACACTACGACGACGCCGACGCCAACGCTTGATCCGGTCCAGCCGGTCGACAGCGCTGTGGGCCCCGGCAATACGTCAGCCACTACGGCGACCGATCAGATCGATCCTGAACTCAGCGGCCTGTCTGCCGATGAACGGCTGGAGCCAACGCCACAGGCTGTGCAGCCCACGGGTTCGGAAACCGTGCTGCCCGATATCGGCGCCAATGGCGAGATCAAGTCCGAAGAACGCCTACCTGGTATCGCGGATCCCGCGACGGCAGCCAATGATCCCGCGGCATCGGTCGATCCGGCAGTGTTGGCCGGTAGCCAGTCGCTGCTGCTCGAAGCCAGCCAGGATGGCACGACCGGCGCGGTCCCATTCTCGGGCACCGTGGAATGGACCGAAGGCGTCGACGAACTGGGACTGCCGACGCTCAAGGGCACGGCCAGCATTCCGGCGCGTAACCTTGGCGTCGACATCACCATTCGCAAAAACTCGGACCCGAGCCTGCCGGCAAGCCATCTGATGGAAGTCGACTTCAAGGTTAGCGACACCTTCATCGGCGGCACCATTGCCAACCTTCCGGGCGTGCTGCTCAAGGATGAAGAACTTGTCCCGGGCACTGCTCTTGTGGGTGCTTCGGCACGCGTCGTGGGCAACTCGTTCCTGTTCGCGCTCAGCGCCACGCCGGCGGATGCGACGACCAATACCGACCTGCTGGAAAACCGCCGCTGGGTGGACCTGGCAGTAGTTTATGGCACGGGCCGCAACGCCATCATCACCCTCGAAAAGGATGATACGGCACAGGCGCTGTTCGACAAGGTGTTTGCCACCTGGGCGCAGTAGCGCCCGGGTTGGTTAGGCGGCCTCCAGCCGTCCATCTCGCAGCACATAACGCCTGCCGGCAAGTGTCTCGACATCGTCGGCGTGGTGGCTGACCAAAACTGTGTGCCAGCGGTGGCGGATCGTCAGCGTGCGCACCAGCTCGCGGATCAATACGCGGGTTTCGTCGTCCAGCGCTGAAAACGGCTCGTCGAGCAGCAGCACTGGCCGGGCTCGCAGCAGGGTCCGCGCCAAAGCGACGCGCTGCTTTTGACCGCCAGACAGGGTGCCCGCCTGCTGGTCTCCCACGCTATCCAAACCAACTTCGCTAAGGGCCGCTGCGATCTTTTGTCGTCCTTCGGCTTTGGGCGTGTGCCGGGGCAATCCAAGCGCGATATTGCTAGCGGCACTCAAATGCTCGAACAGGCTTTCCGACTGCAGCAGCAGCGATAGCGGCCGTTGCTCGGGCGGCATGGGCACGAGGTTCACATGGTCGAGCTCGATCACGCCCGAGATTGGCATCAGAAATCCGGCGAGCAAATCCAGCAGTGTCGATTTACCGGAGCCGCTGGTACCGGAAACTGCCGTAACCTCGCCGGCAGGGGCAACCAATGAAAACTCGTAGGGCACCGCCTGGCCGGGATGGGCGAAGGTCAGCTCGTCAACGCGCAGCATGGGCAATTCTTTCAAACAGCTTGGGCAGGCCGACGAATGCCACAATGGTACCAATCAAGAGGATAGCGGCGATGGCCGCAGCGTCATTGCCGCGATAGGAGCCGAGCGCGCGGAACATCATCAGCGGCAGGGTCTGGAAATCCTGAGTACCGAACAGAGCGATGACCCCGAGGTCGCCCAGCGAGAAACAAAACGCCAACGCCAGCATGACGCCGATATCGCGGCCGATCAGGGGATATTCCACCGAGGCGAACTGTCGCCACCCCGAGAGCCCGAGCGAGCGGATCAGCTTGCTGCGGGTGCGGGCGATTGCTTCGAGCGGCGGCCCCAGCGTTGCCATGGCGAAGGGCAGTGCGAGCAGGCTATTGGCCAGGATGACAACGAAGGGGGCGGCAAACGATGGTGCCACACCCAGTTGGCGTACCAGCAGGAAAAAGCCGAGCGATAGCACGACCGCAGGCACCGCGAGATAGGCAAAGGCCGGCATGCCGAGCAGCGTCCGCGTGGTGCTCCGGCCGGTCGCGCCGCGGCCCAGGGCCAGCGTCAAGGCAAGCACCAGCGCCAGCAAAGCGGACGCCGAGCCAATGAGCAGACTGCTGCTAGCAGCCCACCAGAAGCTGGGTATGGCGATGATGCGCCCGACGCCCGAACTCAGGCCATCGACCAGCACCGACAGCAGCGGCAGCACGAAACAGAACAGGCAAAGTCCCAGCACGGCGATTTGCAGGGCTCGAGCCACGCCCGCATCGCGCCAACGCGGTACAGTTGATGCGCCGAAGCTGGTGGGGATCGGTGCCAGAGCCGATGCGGCGAGGATCACCAGGGAACAGACGGCAATCTGGGTAGCGGCGAGATACACCGCGCCGATTAGGTCGAAATCTTGCCGCACGGCCGCGTAGATGGCCACTTCGAGCGTCTGGTTGGCGGGGCCCCCACCGAGCATCAGCACGATGGGAAAGCTGGTGAAGGCGAGGAGGAATATGATCGCCGCGAGTCCGGGCACGGTGCCGCGCATCGCTGGCCAGTCGAGCAGCGTGAAACGCTGCCATGCCGAGAGGCCTAGCGATTGCCCGGTCTTGAGGCGGGCGGTCGGGATGGCGTCGAGCCGGGCTAGCATGATGCGGGC
>JAQGKG010000036.1 GCA_028290245.1 Devosia sp.
ACTCCCGCTTCCCCGGCTTCCTCGACACAGTCATCGCCTTCGCTGTGCACATGCCGCAGGTCGAGAGCACATTGGCCCTGTTGAGCGAGCTTGAGTGAACATGGCCGAGCTGTCCTTTCGCGACGCGACGCCTACGGACATCAAGACCATGCTCCAGCTCAGCCACGCCGGCGACGCCCACGGCAGCGACACGCCGCCGCTCGATCCGGCTAGCCTGGATGATCCACGCTATCGCGCCTCCTTCGATGAGATAACGAGCGATCCCAATCACCGCCTCATCGTCGCAGAGCGCGATGGCGAGGTGGTCGGCACGCTGCAGATCAGCTTCATCCCCGGCCTGCCAAACTTTGGTATGAAGCGCGGCACACTGGAAAACGTCCACGTCCGCGCCGACCAGCGCGGTAGCGGCCTCGGCACAGAACTGATATTCTGGGCCATCGAACGCTGCCGCGAAGCTGGCAGCGGAGTGGTGCAACTCACCTCCAACAAAGTTCGCCTCGACGCCCATCGCTTCTACGAAAAGCTTGGCTTCACTAAGAGCCACGAGGGCTTCAAGCTCAAGCTCTGAATGCCTTGGCATATTCAATACGATATTTAGTCGCCCCGGAGGCGAACATGGCCGACACCAATACCAAAAACCGTACCGACACCGTCCTGAAGACGGCAAAGCCGCCGCTTTATAAGGTGATGCTGCTCAACGACGATTATACCCCACGCGAATTTGTGGTGCGGCTGCTCAAGTCCGAGTTTCGCGTGCCTGAGGCGCAGGCCGGCATGATCATGCTGACGGCCCACACTAAGGGAGCTTGCCTAGTGGCGGTGTTCACGAAGGAAATCGCTGAGGAAAAGGCCACGCGCGCCACCGATTTTGCCCGTCAAGAAGGCTTTCCGCTGTTGTTCACCACCGAACCGGAAGAGTGAGCTAGCCGAAGCGAAGCTTGCTTTTCTCGCGCTTCTTTTCGGCTTCCTGTTCGCGGTCCTTGGGCGGTGCATTGGTCGCGAGCGACTTCAGCAGCTTGCGCACCACCTTTTCGATATCCTCCACCGCCTCGTGAAACGCGCCTTCATTGGCGTGGGATGGAGCATTGTAGCCGGAAATCTTGCGCACGAACTGCAATGCCGCATCGTGCATTTCATTTCCAGTGGTAGGCGGCTCGAAATTGAACAGCGGCTTGATATTGCGGCACATGCTGCGACCTCCGGTCCTCTGTGAAAAAGTTACACCGGGCGGCGGTTCTAAGCCAAGCTGGTCACTCCAGCCCGGCAAACGGTTCGCGCCAGGCATCAATCTGGTTGAGCCTGTCATGCCATTTGACCAAATTTGTATAGCCGTCCAGCGGGATCAGCCCCCGCTCGGCAAACGGCAGCGCCGAAGCAACGCGGAAATCCGCATAGCTCAGCTTGCCGCCAACCAGCCAGTCGCGCCCTGCAAGTTTGGCATCGAGGATAACGGCGAAGCGGTGGAAATCCTTGGCTGCGTCGGCGACCACCGCAGGGTCCGGGGCACCGGCCCACGGCACGGCGGTGAAATTGTGCCAGACCAGGGCGGCGCCGGCGATGGTAAAGTGATGCGCACTCCAGCTCACCCATTGCATGATTTCCACGGCATGCTCATCCGGCCAGAACTCGCCGCCGGCAAGGCGTGACAGGCGAAGCGCAATGGCGTCGGTTTCCCACAATGCCTTGCCGTCCTCCACCAGCAAGGGAGCCAACGAATTGGGATTAAGTGACAAGAAAGCCGCGCGATCCTCCCCCATCGGCTCGTAGCGGATCAGCTCGACTGGCGAGTTGAGATGGCGCGCCACAGCCACCGCCACGCGCGGATTGATGTTGTGGGTGTAGTAGAGTTTACGATCGACCAGTTCCATTCAACTGTCTCCCATTGATCCCTCTAGACGAATGCAGGCCTGCCGGATCGACAGGGTGGCACAAAGTTAACTGGCATGCTGGTCTTGGGCTGCGGAACCTTGGCGGGCTACGGACGGCTGCAGCTTGAGGCACGTACTGAGCAGCCTGTGTCATAGCGGCGGCATGAAGCGATGGCGGTGTTTTTCGCCGTGCTGATATTGTTGGACTTGCCGGTGCCATAACCACCATTTTCGCCGCGCGCTACGGCGGCGCAGGTGTTGACGAAATACACGGCGATCTTGCAGTCGTCGGCATACTCGCCACAATAATGCAGTGCCCAATCGCGGGCGTTATCATAGGTGACGCGCTTGGTAGACGTACCCGCAGCGCCAGTGTCCTGCGAGATGGCCAGAGCGCCATAATAATTGTAGCTGGCCGCCCGTGCGGGCGAGAGGCACAGCATCAGAACGGCAATAACGGCAAGCAGTTGGCGCATCGAAGGTCCCCCAAGATGCCTAGTCTTAGCGGCGCGCCCAGCCCATAGCCAGCCAGCTTGGCGCCTGACTTGCGGGATGGCTAATGCCGGACAGGACGGTGGGGAAATTCTCACCCGCCTTGCCAATGCCAATGCCGCCTGAACTATGGTTTCCCCATGCCGAAAGTCGGTCATAGTGATCTCCATTGGGGAAGACCGGATCGCTCAGGCGCCAGACTAATAGATACAATTTTATACTCTTCTTAACCATAATCTCACGCCATTCCAGCCATGCTGCAACTTCGCGGCCCGGCACTCCTTATATCGGTGCGGACAATGCGGAGTTGGGTGATGGACGGGATCAGGCGGGTCATGGTGGTCGAAGACGAGGTGATGCTGTTGCTCGATCTCGTCGACAATCTCGCGGATTTCGGCATCGAATGCCTGCCGCTCATGATGGCCGATGGCGCTGCTCGCACGCTTTGCAAATCCGACATAGATGCGCTGATTACCGACATAGAACTGCCCGGCAACAATTCCGGACTGGATCTGGCGTGGCGCTGTGCGCAGCTCAAGCCAAGCATGCCGATAGTGGTGGTCTCCGGCGGGGTGCGTCCGACGCGCTCGCAATTGCCGCCCAATGCGGTCTTCGTGCCCAAGCCCTATGGCATCCAGCAGATCCTCGACGGTCTTGACCGCCGCATGCAGCGCGCCGCCTGACCCTTTCGCGCGCCGGCGAAAAGCTTTAACGCTGCGCCATGACCGAACCAGCAGCCTTTGAAATCTACCTCGTCGCCACACCCGGCCTTGAAGCACCTTTGTGCGAAGAGGCCCAGCAGGCGGGCTTTGCCGAGGCCAAGGTGGTGGACGGCGGCGTGTCCTTCCCCGGCACCTGGCCGGACGTGTGGCGTTCCAATCTCGAACTGCGCGGCGCCACCCGAGTTCTGGCCCGCGTAGCCAGCTTCCGCGCCATGCACCTCGCGCAGCTCGACAAACGCGCCCGCAAGGTCGAGTGGAATACGCTGTTGCGCAAGGACGTGCCGGTGACGGTAGAGGCGAGTTGCAAGCGCTCGCGCATCTATCATGCCGGCGCCGCCAGCCAACGCGTTGCCAAGGCGATCGAAGAAGAGCTTGACGCGCCGATTGCCCAGGACGCCGCCGTCCGCGTCATGGTCCGCATCGAGGATGACATGGTCACCATCAGCCTCGATACCACGGGCGAGTCCTTACACAAGCGTGGCTTCAAGGAGGGCGTCGCCAAGGCACCGATGCGCGAAACAATGGCCGCCATGTTCCTGCGCCAATGCGGTTATGACGGCACTCAACCCGTGCTCGACCCGATGTGCGGCTCCGGCACTTTCGTCATCGAAGCCGCCGAAATCGCGCTCGGCCTCAAGCCCGGGCGCGAGCGCGGCTTTGCCTTCGAGCACCTTCCCGGTTTCGACCAGAAGGCTTGGGACATGCTGCGTGCGCCCACCATGCCCAACACACCCGCCATCCGCTTCTACGGCTCAGACCGCGACCCCGGCGCCATCCGTATGGCGACCGAAAACGCCGAGCGTGCCGGCATTTCCAGCCTCGTCGGCTTCCAGCAGCAAAGCGTCGAAAACCTCGAGCCGCCAGAAGGCCCGCCCGGCATCATCATGGTCAATCCGCCCTATGGCACCCGCCTCGGCAACAAGGCGCCGCTGATGGGGCTCTATCGCTCGCTGGGCAATGTGATCCGCACCAAATTCCCGCTGTGGGCCGTCGGCATCATCACGACCGACAAGGAACTCGCACGCGCTACCGGCCTCGCCCTCGAACTGGTGGAACCAACCGTGTTGCACGGGGGCCTGCGTGTCGGCTTGTGGCGGAGCAAGGCGCGAAAGTCTTCCTGAGCGTTGATAGGCCTTTAACGCCGTCGTTCAGACCCGTTTAATCCAGGCCGGTTAATCTGTCTCAGCCAAGGAGATCTCCATGCAGACTGCTACTGTCCTCAAACGCACCGAGCAAGCCAGGGATGACGGCCGTCTAGCCGCACTCGATCGCTATGATATTCTCGACACCAGCCACGAAGAAGCCTTCGACCGCATCTCGCGGCTGATACAGCTCACCCTCAATGTTGATATCGGCCTGGTCTCGCTAATGGATGCCCACCGCCAGTGGTACAAATCCATCGAAGGGCTGCACGGCGTGGAAGTGCCGCTCAATGTCGCCTTCTGCCGTTACATGCTGGCCGACGGGCAACCCTTCACGGTGCCCGACGCGGAAATTGATCCGCGGTTCAGCGACAATCCTTTCGTCACCGGCCCGGCGCATGTCCGCTCCTATGCCGGTGTCCCGCTGCGCACGGCTGATGGTTTCACCATCGGCTCGGTTTGCGCCGTGGGCCTGACAGCCCGCGATTTCAGCCCGCGCGAGCAGGAAATCCTCGCCGAGCTCGCCGCCATAGCCATGGACCAGATCGAGCTGCGCCAGATCGCCGCCGTCGACAGCCTGACCGGCATTTCGACCCGCCGCGCCTTCAAGGATGACGCCCGCAAATTCGTCACCCTGGCCAAGCGTCATCGCAGCGCGCTGAGCTGCATCAGTTTCGACATCGACCGACTTCAAGGGGGTCAACGACGCCTACGGTCATGCGGGCGGTGACCAAGTGCTCGCGGCCGTCGCCAAGGCGACCGCAGTACAATTGCGCCAAAGCGACTTGATCGGGCGGCTCGGCGGCGAAGAATTTGCCGTGCTTCTGCCTCACACCGATGGTGCACGAGCCATCGAAGTCGCCGAAAAGCTGCGCCTGCTGTTCCGGGGCCTCAGCTTTCCCGGCAGCCACCCACCAATTTCGATCAGCGCGAGCTTTGGCGTCGCGGTGCTCGACCCCAACTCGGACGACATCGAAAGCCTGCTGCAAAAGGCCGATGAAGCGAGCTACGAAGCCAAGCGCAGCGGCCGCAACAAATGCGTGGTCTGGCGCCAGTCCGGCAGCAAGCCCGAAGGCGAGCGCCGCCGCGTGCTGAAGGCCGGCCAGATCGTCTTCAATAACCGCCATTCCACCATGGACTGCACGCTGCGGGCGCTCGGAGAAACCAGTGCCGAAATCGCCGTGACGGACGCCTTCAACGTGCCGGACACGTTCATCCTGCGCGTTTCATCCGACGGCATGGAATGGCCCTGCAGCGTCACCGGACGCACCGAACAGCGCGTCATCGTAG
Organism: Devosia sp.; assembly: GCA_028290245.1. Taxonomy (GTDB): domain Bacteria; phylum Pseudomonadota; class Alphaproteobacteria; order Rhizobiales; family Devosiaceae; genus Devosia. The sequence continues at coordinate 5,515 of JAQGKG010000036.1, forward strand.
CGTTTGATTGAACCGGCAACGCGCGAGTATCCTTAACTAGGCAGACAGCCGCATCAGCTCGGTCGCCTTGACCGGCACCGGCAAATTCAGCGCCGCTACCAAGCTGCGATATTCCTGCCGCGCGTTGACATGTGACATCGACGGCGCGCCGCCGAGCAGATCGGCATTCAGTGGGTCGAACACCGTCATCCCGATGGGAAACAGCGAGCGGAAAATCACGCGTTCGGCGATACCGTCGGCAACACGGCAGCCAAGGCGCGCCGCGACACGCTCGATGGTGTTCTGCACCTGGCTGGCATTGCGCGATCCCAGGTTTGAAATGCGGTTACGCACCAGAACCCAGTCGATGCCCTTGCCCGTACTGGCAAGCCGCTCTGCCCGGGCCTTTTGCACATTGCGAGAATAGGGACTGGTCTCGATCGGCTCGCCGCTGACCGGATCGACGCGAGCCAGTACGTCCAGATCGATCATGCTGTCATTGACCGGCGTCACCAGCGTATCGGCAAAGCCATGCGCTAGGCGCGCCAGATTGCCATCAAAGCCCGGCGTATCGATGACGATGAAATCAACCTCGCTGCGCAGGCCCTCGATCGCCTTGGTAAAAATATCGAGCTCGGCACGCTGGTTTTCGCGGATCGAATCCCCCCACGCCGTCGGCAGATGCACATGCTTGGGCATCGGCACTGAAAAACCGCTTGTCTCAACCGTATTGCGCCGATTGCGCACATAGCGGGTCAAAGTCTGCTGGCGGCTATCGACGTCGATGGTCGCAACACGATAGCCCTGATGCAGCAGATAGACAGCCAGATGCAAAGCCGTCGTCGACTTGCCCGAGCCACCCTTTTCATTGCCCACGGCAAGGATATGCGCACCGGCTTGCACCATGTTCGTCTCCACAAATCAGGCATCTGCGCCCGAGGTCCATCTCGCGACCACATGGTTAACAAAGGGCTAATGAGAGGATGTTCAAACCACGATGTGACCGGACGCGGCAGTGACCAGGCTAATCCACAAGTCCGGGTAGAATGCATTCCACCCTTCCCTTCTTCCGACTCTTCGGTTAGACAGCCCACTTAACCACCATGTCTGATCCTACCACCGCTTTGCAGCGCTCAGTTGCTGTGCGGTTTGCCGCGAGACAGGTGCTGTCCGGGCGATTCTTTCCTCTCGCCCGACCAACGTAGACAAGTTGAGCGAGCCCCATGCCAAAACGTACCGACATCAAATCGATCCTCATCATCGGTGCGGGTCCGATCATTATCGGGCAGGCATGCGAGTTCGATTACTCCGGCACCCAGGCCTGCAAGGCGCTTAAGGAAGAGGGCTACCGGATCATTCTGGTGAACTCCAATCCGGCAACGATCATGACCGATCCTGATCTGGCCGACGCCACCTACATGGAACCGATCACTCCCGAAGTGGTCGCCAAGATCATCGAGAAGGAGCGCCCCGACGCGCTGCTCCCCACCATGGGCGGCCAGACGGCGCTGAACTGCGCGCTGAGCCTGCGCAAGATGGGCATTCTTGAAAAGTACAATGTGGAAATGATCGGCGCCACCGCCGAATCCATCGACAAGGCCGAAGACCGCGAGCTGTTCCGCGACGCCATGAAGAAGATCGGGCTCGAAACGCCCCGCTCCATGCTGGCGCACAATACCATCGAGGCGCTGCAGGCGCTCGAAGTCATCGGCCTGCCCTGCATCATCCGCCCGTCGTTCACCCTAGGCGGCACTGGCGGCGGCATTGCCTATAATCGGGAAGAATATCTCGACATCATCGAGACCGGCATCGACGCCTCCCCGACCGGCGAGGTGCTGGTCGAGGAAAGCGTGCTCGGCTGGAAAGAGTACGAAATGGAAGTTGTCCGCGACAAGAAGGACAACTGCATCATCGTCTGCTCGATCGAAAACATCGACCCAATGGGCGTCCATACCGGCGACTCGATCACCGTCGCCCCCGCTTTGACGCTGACCGACAAGGAATACCAGATCATGCGCGACGCCTCGCTGGCGGTGCTGCGCGAGATCGGCGTCGAGACCGGCGGCTCCAACGTGCAGTTCGGCATAAACCCCGCCGATGGCCGCATGGTCGTCATCGAGATGAACCCGCGCGTCTCGCGTTCCTCGGCGTTGGCCTCAAAGGCCACTGGTTTTCCCATCGCCAAGGTCGCTGCCCGCCTCGCCGTCGGCTATACGCTGGACGAGCTCGACAACGACATCACCGGCGGCATGACCCCGGCGTCGTTCGAGCCCTCAATCGACTATGTCGTCGTGAAAATCCCACGTTTCGCCTTCGAAAAATTCCCCGGCGCCGATAACCGCCTGACCACTTCGATGAAGTCGGTCGGTGAGGCCATGGCCATCGGCCGCACCTTCCAGGAAAGCCTGCAGAAGGCGCTGCGCTCGCTTGAGACCGGCCTGACCGGCCTCAACGAGATCGGCATTCCCGGCCTCGGCGAAGGTGAAGACACCAATGCCATCAAGGCAGCGCTCGGCACCCCGACGCCGGATCGCCTGCTGCATGTGGCCGAAGCCATGCGCCTTGGAATGTCCCTTGAAGATATCCACGAGGCCTGCAAGATCGACCCGTGGTTCCTTGAGCAGCTGCAGGGCATCGTTGACATCGAAGCCAAGGTCAAGCAGTTCGGCCTGCCGCAGGAACCCGAAACCCTGCGCTCGCTCAAGGCCATGGGCTTTTCGGACAAGCGGCTGGCCCAGCTCGCCAATCTCAAAGCCAATGACGTGCGCAAGCTGCGCCACAGCCTGAACGTGCGTCCGGTATACAAGCGCATCGACACCTCAGCCGCCGAATTCGCCTCGCCGACGGCCTATATGTACTCGACCTATGAGACGCCGTTTGCCGGCAAGGTCGCCGATGAAGCACGCCCCACCGATCGCAAAAAGGTCGTTATCCTGGGCGGCGGTCCAAACCGTATCGGCCAGGGCATCGAATTCGATTATTGCTGCTGCCATGCCGCCTTTGCCCTGAGCGAGGCCGGTTATGAAACCATCATGATCAACTGCAATCCCGAGACTGTCTCGACCGATTATGACACCTCGGACCGCCTGTATTTTGAGCCGCTGACAGAAGAAGACGTCATCGAAATTCTCGAGACCGAAAAGCAGAACGGCACGCTGCATGGCGTGATCGTGCAGCTTGGTGGCCAGACGCCGCTGAACCTGGCCCAGGCCGTACTCAAGGCCGGCGTACCGATCCTCGGCACCCAGCCCGACTCCATCGACCTGGCCGAAGATCGCGATCAGTTCTCGAAGCTGCTCGACCGGCTGGAACTGACCCAGCCCAAGAACGGCATTGCCTACTCGCTAGAGCAGGCGCGTCTCGTCGCCGAACGCCTCGGCTATCCGCTGGTCATTCGCCCGTCCTACGTGCTGGGCGGCCGCGCCATGGCCATCGTCCACTCGGCCAACGAGTTCGAGCGCTATGTACAGGACACACTGACCGGCCTTGTGCCGCCCGATATCCTGCAGCGCTATCCTAATGACCGCACCGGCCAGATCAACTCGGTGCTGTCCGATAACCCGCTGTTGTTCGATGCCTATCTGTCGGGCGCTACCGAAATCGACGTCGATGCGCTGTGTGACGGCAAGGACGTGTTCGTCGCCGGCATCATGGAGCATATCGAGGAAGCCGGCATTCACTCCGGCGACAGTGCCTGCACCCTGCCGCCGCGCACTTTGTCGCCCGAGATTATTGCCGAGCTCAAGCGCCAGACCACCGAGCTAGCCTTCGCGCTAAAGGTGGGCGGGTTGATGAACGTGCAGTACGCGCTCAAGGACGGCGTCATCTACCTGATCGAGGTCAATCCGCGCGCCAGCCGCACCGTGCCCTTCGTGGCCAAGGTGATCGGCCAGCCGATCGCCAAGATCGCCTCGCGCATCATGGCCGGCGAAAGCCTTGCCAGCTTCAACCTGGTCGAGCGCAAGTACAAGCACATCGCCGTCAAGGAAGCCGTGTTCCCGTTCAACCGCTTCCCGGGCGTCGATACCGTGCTGGGGCCGGAGATGAAGTCGACTGGCGAGGTCATCGGCCTCGACAACGACTTCGCCATGGCCTTCGCCAAGTCGCAGATGGGCGCCGGCCAGAAGGTTCCGACGTCAGGCCGGGCCTTCATTTCGGTGCGTGATCAGGATAAGCAGTATATCGCCGACATGGCGCGCCATCTCGTTGAAGCCGGTTTTGAAATCCTCGCCACCGGCGGCACGCAGAAGTATCTGGTCGAGAACGGCATTGCCGCAATCAAGATCAACAAGGTGCTCGAAGGCCGGCCACATATCGTGGATTCGATGAAGAACGGCGGCGTGCAGCTGGTGATCAACACCACCGATGGCATGAAGTCTATTTCGGACAGCCGCGACATCCGCCGCACCGCCCTGTTCGCCAAGATCCCCTACTACACCACCATCGACGGCGCCCTTGCCGCTGTGGAAGGCATCGTCGCCCTCAAGAAGGGCAGCCTCACAGTCCGCTCGCTGCAGAGCTACTTCGCCGAATAGATGGTGACCTGAAATAAAAGAGGCCGCGGTGGAAACCGCGGCCTCTTTTTTGTCCGTACCGATTGCTAGTTGCGGAAGAAGGCTGCCACCTCGGCCAATGCGCCAGCCACGGCGTCATCATCCAAGTCGAGATGCGTGACCCAGCGCTGCTTGCCGTAGGTGCCGGTGATGCCGACGCCCTTGCTCGCGAGGAAGTCGGTGAAGCGGTCGCCAAGATCACGGTCCATGTCCACAAAGACGATGTTGGTATCGGGACTGGTGACTTTCAACTCACGGAACGCAGCAAGGCCTTCCGCCAGCGTCTTGGCGCGGCGGTGGTCATCGGCGAGACGGTCCACATTGTTGTCCAGCGCATACAGGCCAGCGGCGGCCAGAATACCTGACTGGCGCATGCCACCGCCCAGCATCTTGCGATGGCGGCGGGCCTTGTCGATCAGGTCTTGGCGGCCAATCAGCACAGAGCCGATAGGCGCGCCGAGGCCCTTGGACAGGCAGATCGAAACGCTGTCGAATGGCACGGTGAAGCTCTTGATGTCGACCCCAAGCGACACGCAGGCATTGAACGCCCGCGCACCATCGAGATGCAGACCCAGCTTGTGCTTGGTGGCAATGGCCGCGACATCAGCCATGTACTCAACCGGCAGCACCTTGCCACCGAAAGTGTTCTCCAGCGCGATCACCGTGGTGCGGGCATAGTGATTGTCATCGGGCTTGATGGCTGACTCGATCTCGCCAAGGTCCATCGTGCCATCAGCCTGATGCGCGATCGGCTGTGGCTGGATCGAGCCCAGCACGGCCGCGCCGCCAGCCTCATGACAATAAAGATGCGCATTCTGGCCGGCGATGAACTCGTCGCCACGGCCGCAATGGCTCATCAACGCCAGAAGATTGGACTGCGTACCTGACGGCACGAAGATCGCCGCGTCCTTGCCCAGCAGTGACGCCATGCGCTGTTCGAGGCGATTGACCGTTGGGTCATCGCCAAACACGTCATCGCCCACCTCGGCTTCGGCCATCGCCTTGCGCATGCTGGCGGATGGCCGCGTAACGGTATCGGAGCGGAAATCGTAGCGAATGGTGTTCATAATCGGACTCGGAAGGTTTTGCTGCACCCTTGTGACAAGACTGGCCGGCTTTGCCTAGTCAGGCCGCGACGTCGCCGCCGGTGCTTTTGCTTTGGTTTGCCGCGCTCAAAGCCAGCGGCGGCTTGCGCACTACAATCAGCATTCCGGTAATCGGAGCGCCCCGATCCAAGCGCAATACGGCAGTTTCAAAGCGCAGGATCTCCAGCCCGGCCAGCACGAGTGCATCGCGCGTTGGTTCGACGCCATGCGCGTAACGCAGCGACGGGCGTAAAAACAGCGCCTCGGGGCCATCATGCGCCTCAAGTGAAAAGGCCGCGAGACCACCCGGCTGCAACGCCGGTACCAGCGCTGCCAGCACTGGCTGGATAGCGCCACAGTAAATGAACACGTCTGCGGCGGTCACCAGATCTGCATCGGCACGGCGGGCGGTCAGCGCCGCCACCAGTTCGGCCTTTTGCAATGTGTCATAGATGCCCTTGCGAGCAGTCTCGGCGATCATCGCGGCCGATACGTCGATGCCTTCAAGATGCTCCGTCTTGCCACGTAGCCGTTCGCCCATCAGCCCGGTGCCGCAGCCTAGGTCCAGCGCGCGGGCAAAACCGGAAATGCCCAGGCGCGCCATTTCCTGGCTCACCATTTCGTTCAGCATTTCCGGCACGCGATAGCCGAGCTTGTCGACTAGGGCATGCTCGAACTGTGGAGCATACTGATCGAACAACGCTTCGACATAGCTGACTGCGGTGCCATTGGCCGCGACGCCCGCGCCATGCGATGCCAACTTCAGACCAGCGCCAAACACACCCTCATCGTCCAACGCCTCTAGATGGCGCCAGGCCGAAATCGCGCCCGATATGTCCCCAGCCTTGTCGGCATAGTCACCCATCAGGTCCCAGCCCGCAGCCCAATCGGGCGTTAGTTCGAGTGCTTGCCCCATTAGGTCGGCCGCAGCCGCATGATCACCGCCCTCCGCCAGCATCTTGGCATAGCCGGCGCGACGGTCAGCGATCACGTCGCCGGAAGAATGATACGTCTTGGTCAAGACGAGGGATTTCCTGGGGTCACCGGACCATTTGTCCGGCAGCCGGATGTGCGCTCGTTCCGGGATAAAAGCAAGCACTGCGCCTCGTGAGTAGGCATTCGATCGCCCAGCATGCTCGGTGTAAATACTTGATGGTGTTCGGGTTTTGCTTACCTGAATGCAGGCTTAGGTCGTGCGATTTGTCGTTTCCAAACAGATATTGAACCGAGGATTTTTTCAAGCTACGCTTGCTGGATCGAATATTGCGGCCGACCGATCTGATCCTGCGAATTCCATTCGCGCCTGCTGACGTCACTTTCCGATATTTCGATATCACTAGGTCTTGGCCAATAGTGGCCGGGACTGCCTACAGCAGCGACTGCACGAGGGAACGCGCATCATGGCAACTGGCACCGTAAAATGGTTCAACGGCCAAAAGGGATATGGCTTCATTCAGCCCGACGAAGGCGGGGCGGACGTGTTCGTCCACATCTCCGCTGTCCAGCATTCGGGTCTGAGCGGACTCGATGAAGGACAAAAGATCAACTACGAGATCGTCAATGACAAGCGGACCGGAAAAGCCGCCGCAGACAATCTCACTGCTGCCTGAGCAGCTTAAATCGTAGATCGACGGAGGGCGCGTCCACTTGGAGTGACGCGCCCTTTTTATTACCGCGAGCTAGCCGCGCCAAGCTCTTCGCTGCGCACCCGGGCGGCATCGACAGTCCGGCCAACCAGTTCGGTCAACCCATTCTCACCCATCAGCACCGCAAGGCCGGCAGCCGTCGTGCCATTGGGCGAGGTCACGTTCTGGCGCAACACTGCCGGCGTTGACGCATCGGCCTCCATCAAGGCGGCTGAGCCGATGACCGTCTGGCGCGCCAATTGCTCGGCAATTGCGTCGGGCAGCCCCTGCGCCTTGGCGGCAGCCGCAAGGGCTTCGACCAGATGGAATACATAAGCGGGACCAGAGCCGGAAACAGCGGTAACCGCGTCGAGCTGGCTTTCAGCATCGAGCCAGACCACGGGACCAGCGGCCAACAGCAAAGCTTCGGCAACAGCGCGGGCTTCGGTTGTGACATCGGGACCAGCCACCATGCCGGTAATGCCCTTGCCGATTTGCGCCGGCGTATTGGGCATAGTGCGGACAATGCGACCC
>JAQGKG010000366.1 GCA_028290245.1 Devosia sp.
GCCATGGGATTGGAATAGGTCATGCTGGTGACTCCGACATCGGCGACGCTGGTCAAGGTGCGCTGCGACCGCCGAGTCAAAGCGCGCAGGGAAATAATCACATGCTTTGCAACGTTGCAAATTCTAAACGCACGTCTACGCAGCGCATGGTATTTTCTGCACGCTGCGGCTCCGATCGTCGCGGGAATTGAGGGATTTGGTTTCGGGTTGCCCCGGTGTAAAAGCAAGCTACGGGAGACCCAACAGCAGCATGAGCCAATCGACGACACCAGCAGGCAACCGGCGCGTGACGCTGCGCACTATTGCCGAAGTTACCGGCCTCAGCCTCTCTACGGTGTCGTTGTCGCTGCGCGGCGGCACCACGCTGAAGCAGGAAACCCGCGACAAGGTGGCCGAGGCGGCCAAGGCGCTAGGCTATGTGCCGGACCGGGCCGGCGTGCGGCTTCGTACCGGCAAAACCAATGTGATTGCGCTGGTGCTGGACGGCGCAGAGGACTCGATCGATTTCGCGCGCCAGATGATCCAAGGCATCGGCGGCGCTATCAAGGAAACCCGGTACCATCTGACGGTGATCCCCGAATTCGAGCGCAACCAGAGCGCCGAGACGATCCGCTACATTCTCGACAACCGCACGGCCGATGGCGTCATCATCACCCATACTGGGCCGCGCGATGCCCGGGTGCAGATGATGATGGATGCAGATTTTCCCTTCGTCAGCCACGGGCGGACGGCGTTTAAGACGCCGCATCCGTATCACGACTTCCACTCAGAGGCTTTTGCGGCGATGGCGGTGCAGCGGCTGGCCGGGAAGGGCTGCAAGCAGGTGATGCTGGTGATCGGGGACGACAGCACGACCAACTACCAAAACATCGTCATGGCCTTTCATGAGGCAGCGGCAACGGCGGGGATGGACGGCACGGTGCTGCAAGGCACCAAGGGCCTGACGCCAGCTGAAATGCGCAAGCTCGGGCTGGACCTCGCGTCACGCAAGGACCGGCCGGATGGCATGATTTCGGATAGCGAAATGCGGACCATTGCGCTGGTCGGCGGGCTGCAGGAGGGCGGCGTGGTCTTTGGCCGTGACCTGCACCTGGTCTACAAACAGACCTCGGGGATTTTACCGACGCTGTTCCCGGCGCTGGACAGCATCCGCGAGGATGTATTCGCCGCCGGAGGCGAACTGACGCGGCTATTGCTGCGGCGGATCGAGGGGGTGGAAGTCACCGACCTCCAGACCCTTGCCGAACCACAGCCTCATTGGCGGAGCTAGAGCGCTTCCGGTTTGCGCCGGAAACGCGTCTGACTAAGCAGCAATCCGTGGCAGTGGATAGGCTTCAGCTTCGTACAGGGCCTGGATGGCTTTGCCTTCGAAGCGGCGTTCGTTGACTTCGAGGAACGAGCCCATCAGGGCGTTTTCTGGCAGTTCTTCGATGCAGTAGCGAATGGCTTCAGAGGCTGAGTTGAAGCGCTTGTACTGGGCCGAAGCGCTCTTGGCGTAGCGCTTTGCGACGAAGAGTTCGGCTCGTGCTGCGTAATCGATGACCATTGGAATCTCCTTTGGAGGCGGTGATCTGCCGGCGCGAGCGGTCTTTTTGGACCTCATGCTTGCGCGACAGCGGATAGTCGGAGCTTTTGTAAAGCTCCTTGAGTTCGTTCCCCGAGAAAGCCATGTCGCCGACAACAAGCCGGGCGCCGTGGAGGCTGACGGGGGCCGCTTCTTCGAAGGCGAAGCGGATTGCCTGGGCGGCGGTGCGGAAGCTTTTAGCCCCCTGGGCAGATGCAGTATGCCAGTCGCTGCCGAGAAAAAGCTCGGCGCGAGCGTGGAAGTCTAGATGTATCATATTTTCTCTATTGATCCGGCATTTGGCGCGGACCTATTTTCTGGGTCCGGACAGAAACGCTTCGGCCGGACAGACATTGGGCTCGCCGAGGCGAGCCCGGCAGTGGTTACTTAACGAGAGTCAGGTTGGTCGCGGAAGCCTTGCCATCACGGCCGGTTTCCATTTCATAGGTGACCTTGTCGCCTTCATACAGGCCCGACAGGCCCGAACGCTCTACAGCGGAAACATGGACGAAAGCGTCCTTGCTGCCGTCTTCTGGCGAGATGAAGCCGAAGCCCTTGATGGAATTGAAAAACTTTACGGTGCCGGTGATCATGGCGGTAGCCTTGTCGTATCGTGCCCCAGCCATAGAAGTGGCCAGAAAGCAGCATTGCCGCACCACGACATGTGGTACGGGCCTAACACGCTCTCAAAAACAGGGGGTAGCGAAAACCGGCATACCGGCGATCAGATAGCCATCTGAGCTCAAACGTATGAACGTCATATAGTCTATATTGCCGGAACTATCAAGGCAGCGGCAAATATTGGTTAAAACCAGCTAAATCAATACCAACATTCCTTCGCCAACCTGCGAGGTGACGTCGAACAGCGTATCGCCCTCGTCTCGGGCGGCGAAAGCACCCAAGGCGCGCAATTGTTCGCCGGTGAATTCAAGATCGTAGCGCGGCGCCGGCTTGCGGTTGGACTGCATGGTGCTGGACGCCGAAGAGCGCTCCCAGCCATCGTAGCGACCGGCGGGCAGGAAGATGCCGCGCGCCAGCTCGAACTCGTCGGGCGCATCGAAAGTGACGGCTTTCGGCTTCTTGCCCTGGCGCATTATTCGAACAGCCCGGGTGGCAGCTTGCCGATTTCCAGCAGCACGATGGGCCGGTCATAGGTATCGGTTTCGATATCGACTTCCTGGCTGAACGCCACCACGCCGGCACGCATCGGCCCCAGCCGCTCGGCCGTAGCGATCGCGGCTTCCTGGGTCTTGCAGGGCTTGACCACGTCGGCAATGAGCTTGGCGCCCTTTTGTTTAAAACCCTGCACCAAATAGGCGGTCGTCATGGCAGATCCTTCGCGCTGTCAGCGCCGAGCGCC